>CAIQPA010000113.1 GCA_903873545.1 uncultured delta proteobacterium | reverse complement strand
GCGATGTTTGCGGTGAGCTGCAAGCCAAAGAAACAGGCGATCGCCATCTCGAGATTGAACTGCGCAGGCGTCAGCCCAAGATACCCCATGATCGCGGGAAGCTTCGGCGGCGCGCCACCCAGCGAGGAGGCCATCAGGTCAACCGCGACCGCCAAAAAAAGCGGCGCCATCACGTCCGAGAAGTTCACCACCCAGAGCGCCAAGAGACCGAGCCCGTAGTTGGCCCGCTCCCCCTTCAACAGCCGCACGACCCGCGGAACATCACTCCAAAACGACATGCACCCTCGCTTGCGGCCGTGGGATTAGTGCTAGCACCCCCGCCGGTCAACCAAGCCTGACCGCCGCCACACGGTTGACGCTCGCGCAGCCAGATGCGAGGGAACCGCCTCCACGGTGACCTCCTACGAAGGCCCTCCGAACCATGGCTGCAAACCCGCCCGGACTCTCCATCATCTTCCTCATGTTCAATGAGGAGGGCTCCATCGCGGCGGTGCTCGACGAGGCCATCGCCTTCGCCGACCGCACCCTCCCCGACTGCGAACTGCTCGTCATCGACGACGGAAGCACCGACGGCAGCGCCGCCATCGTCAAACAGTACGCAGCGCGCGACCGACGCATCCGGCTCGTCCAGCATGAGCGCAACGGCGGCATGGGCGCCGGCATGCGCACCGGCATCCAGCATGCCTCCAAACCCTACTTCATCTTCAACGCAGCAGATGGCCAGGTACCCTGCGAAGAGATCGGCAAGATGCTCCCGCTGCTCAGCGACGGCGGCATCGTCCTCTCCACCTACATCCGCCGCGCCGACACCGTCAGCCGCATCGTCATGAGCCGCGCCTTCCGCCTCTTCCTCTTCCTCGCCGCCAACATCCGCTTCGAGCTCGAGGGGCTCTACCTCTACCCCACCGACCTGGCCCGCGAGCTGCTACCCCGCATCTCATCGAGCTCCTTCGTCTTCTCCTTCGAGCTCATCCAGCGGGCCGCCGAACGGGGACTCCCCATCGCCACCACCCGCATCCGCTGCCTGCCCCGCATGGCAGGCCACTCCAAGGTCACCGGCACCCGCCGCATCCTCTTCGTCGCCGGCGAGGTGCTCGCCTACCGCAAGCGCCGCGCTGCAGAACCCAAGGAGCTCGCATGAGAGCATGGCAGGTCACAGACAGCTTCGGCCTCGACAACCTCCGCCTCGTTGACCGGCTCTCGCTCCCGCTCGGTCCGGGCGCGGTGCGCCTCCGCATGGCCGCCACCTCGCTCAACTACCGCGACCTGCTCATGGTCCGCGGCCAGTATGACCCCCGCCAGCCGCTCCCGCTCATCCCCTGCTCCGACGGCGCCGGCACCGTCATCGAGACCGGCGAAGGCGCCACCGACCTCGCCATCGGCGACCGGGTCACACCCCTCTTCGCCACCCGCTGGCTCACCACCGAGCCCTCCCGCCAGACCATCCGCTCCACGCTCGGCGGCCCCCTCGACGGCACCCTCTGCGAAGAGATGGTCCTGCCCGCCTCCGCCCTCGTGAAGGTGCCCGACCACCTCACCCTGGACGAGGCCGCCACCCTCCCCTGCGCCGCCCTCACCGCCTGGTCCTCGCTCGTCACGCTCGGCAGCCTCCGCGCCGGCCAGACGGTGCTCGTCCTCGGAACCGGCGGCGTCTCCATCTTCGCTCTTCAGTTCGCCAAGGCGCTCGGCGCCCGCGTCATCATCACCTCGTCCGACGACGCCAAGCTCGAGCGGGCCCGCGCACTCGGCGCCGACGTGACCATCAACTATCGCTCCGAGCCGCAGTGGTCCAAGCCGGTGCGCGCTGCAACGGACGGCGAGGGCGTCGACCTGGTCGTCGAGGTCGGCGGCGCCGGCACCTTCGAGGAGTCGGTCAAGTCCACCCGGGTCGGCGGCATCGTCAGCCTCATCGGCGTTCTGGCAGGCGCGCAAAAAGATCTCCGCCTCCTGCCGATTGTCATGAATCAAATCCGGGTGCAGGGAGTCCTCGTGGGGTCCAGAGAAGGCTTCGAGGAGATGAACCATGCCATCACCAACCACCACCTACGACCGGTCGTCGACCGCATCCTGCCTTTCGAAGCGGCGCCCGAAGCCTTCAACCTGCTCGCCGGCCAGGGCCACTTCGGAAAAGTCGTGGTCAGCCACGCCCGCTGAAGATCGGCCCCGCTTGTCTCACCCGCCCTCACTTGGTACCTTTGCGCCTCTCACCCCTGTTTCGGCGAACCTTGTGAAGAAACTCCTCTCATCGATCGTGCTCGTCTGTCTTGTCCTCCTCGGCGCACTGCCGGCGCAGGCCGAGACACCCGCTCCGCGTCCGCTGACGGAGGCCAACATCAAGAAGCTCGAGGCGGGCGGGCAAATCGTCCAGGTCACCTCCGAAGGTGGTAATCGCGGCGAGGTCGTCGGCGTCGTCAACGCGCCCACCGCCCAAGTCTGGCGCCTGCTCATGAACTACGACGACTTCATCCGCTGGTTCCCCGACCAGAAAGAGTCCAAGACGGTTAGCCGCCAGGGCAACACCTCTGTCCTGCAGGGCGTGGTAGACCTCCCCTGGCCCTTCACCAACCGCTCCTTCCGCATCCGCGACACCAACGTCACCAAGACCGTTGGCGGAGAGACCCACTACCACAACGGCTGGACCTACGTGCCGGACAGCGGCAACATCGTCGATACCACCGGCTTCTTCTATGTCTCCCCCTTCAAGGGTGACCCAAACCGGAGCGTCGTACGCATCGTCATCAAGGCAGACTTCGGCATCCCGGTCCCCGACTTTGTCCTGAACTGGGGCTCCCGCCGCATGTTCCCCCGCATCATCGAGGCCATCCGGCGCGCCTCGCCCAAGCCCAAGCCCACCGCTTCCGACTCCGGGCTGCCCGGCTAACGCTTATCGGGGTTGCCGATCTTGTGGGGCCGGCTCCGCTGGTATCGGTCCGCCGCCCACAGGACGAAGATCGCGGCAAACAGATGCCAGTTCTGCAACGGGCCCCAGATGGGGCGACGCATGAACTCACCGAGCGCGATCCGCACCTCCGGTGGCAGCTGCTCCCATTGCGATCGAAACCACTCCATCTCTCCTCCTCGCGCGACACGCAGGCCTCGTCGACCCTCATGCACGAACTCTCCGATCTCAGCCTAGTCCACCTGCCGGCCATGAGCCACATCCCGGCAGCCGCCTGGGACCAGCTCGTCGGACCCGACAGCCCCATGCTCAACCATGCCTGGCTGGACGCGCTCGAAGAGACCGGCTGCGTGGGCGGCCGCACCGGCTGGCTGCCAAAGCACATCGCCGTCTTCCATGGCGACAGGCTGGTTGCTGCCATGCCCGTCTACCTCAAGTCGCACAGCATGGGTGAGCTGCTCTACGACTTCTCGTGGGCCTCCTCGCTCGAGGCGCAGGGCTACCCCTACTACCCCAAACTCATCGTCGCCAACCCCTTCACCCCCATCACCAGCGCCAAGTTCCTGACCCACCCGGAACTCACCGAGGCCGAGACCGACCTCTGCCAGCGAAAGCTCTTCATCGGCCTCCACGAGGCCCTCGAACAGACGGGCGCCCGCTCGCTCCATCTCCACTTCCTGCCCGAGCAGGAGGTCGCCATCGCCAAGCGCTTCGGCTTCACGCACCACCTCTCCGCCCAGTATCACTGGATGCGCGGCGAGGCGCAGACCTTCGAAGACTTCCTCGGCACCGTCCGCTCCAAGACCCGCCGTGAAATCCGGCGCGAGCGAAAGAACCTCAAGGCCCGCGGCTACACCGTCGAGGCCATGGAGGGCACCGACGTCTCCGACGAGCTCATCTGCCGCATCTACGATTTCTACATCGCCACCTACGCCAAGTTCGGGTGGGGCGCAGGCCACCTCAACCTCGCCTTCTTCCGACGCGTCCGCGAGCAGATGCCACAGCACCTCAAGCTCTTCCTCGCCTACGACCCAGACAAGAAGCTCATCGGCGGCACCTTCAACCTCCAGTCCGGCCGCGCCCTCTACGGCCGCTACTGGGGCGCCACGGAGGAGGTCCCCTTCCTCCACTTCGAGACCTGTCTCTACACCATGATCGAGCATGCGCTCGCGAACGGGTTCGACCGGATCGAGCCCGGCCAGGGCGGCGAGCACAAACTGGCCCGCGGCTACCAGCCCCGCGAGATGCACTCTGCCCACTGGTTCCGCCACCCCCATGTGCAGGCCGCCATGGACCGCGCCCTGGGCCGCGCCCGCGAGTCTCACCTTGAAGTGATGCATGAGATGAGGCAGATGTCGCACATCACTGCGTTCGCAGCCGAGACCTCCTCCTCAGACGACGACTGACGCCGGCATGGCCACCCGATCCAAACGCAGCATGGGCCAAGCGAGCCTCTTCGACGCCCCCATGCCAGACCCGCTGGCCGAGCTCGAAGCCGACAGCAGCGCGGTTGTCCCGCCGCAGCTCGACCTCTTTGCCAGCCTCGCCGAAGACCACACCGACCAGGCCGATGAGGGCGTCACCCAGCTCCTCTGGGCCGCTCCACACCCGCCCGCCACGCTCCCGGCTGAGCCAGCGCCCAAGGTCGAACCACCGCTGGAGCCCGAGGCCACCGCGCCGCTCCGGCCCATCGCCGCGCCGCAGCCACGCACCACCTCCGGCGCCATGACCGAGCTCTTCACGCTCGCGCCGCCCCTGCCGGTTCGCACCGCGCCGCGCGCCGCAGCACGCGCAGCCGTCGTCGGCCCAGCGACCATCCGCGACGAGGAGCGGGCCCTCGCCGCAGCCATCCCCGCCTCCATCCGGCTCGGCACCTCCTCCTGGTCCTTCCCCGGCTGGAACGGCCTCGTCTACGACGGCGCCTACACCGAAGAGCGGCTCGCCAAAGAGGGCCTCGCCGCCTACGCCCAGCGCCCCCTCTTCCGCACCGTCGCCCTCGACCGTGGCTACTACGCCCCCGTCCCCGAAGCCGCCCACCGCGACTACGCAGCGGCTGTCCCCGACGACTTCTCCTTTGTCATGAAGGGCTACGAAGACCTCCTCTTCGCCAACTTTCCGCTCCACACCCGCTACGGCGCGCGCGGCGGCAAGCCCAACCCCAACTTCCTCAACGCCGAGGTCGCCACCCGCGACGTCGTGCTCCCCGCCATGAACGGCCTCGGCAGCAAGCTCGGCCCCATCCTCTTCCAGTTCCCGCCCCAGAACGTGCTGGCGATGGGCGGCGTGAAGAAGACCCTGCTCAAGCTCCGCGACTTCCTCGGTGCGCTCCCCCAGGGACCCACCTACGCCGTCGAGTTCCGCAACCAGGACTTCCTCACCGCCGACCTCGGCGCCGTCCTGCGCGAGACCGGCGCGCTCCCCTGCCTCTCGGTCCATCCCAACCTGCCCAAGATCGGCATCCAGGCCCGCGCCGTCGGCGCCCTCGACTTCCCCGCCCTGCTCTGCCGCTGGCTCCTCCGCGCAGGCCTCTCCTACGGCGCCGCCGTGGAGCGCTACGCCCCCTTCTCGGCCATCCGCGACGACGACCCGGAGACCCGCACCTCGGTCGCTCAGGCCGCCTTCAAGTTCTACGAGCAGGGCAAGCCGGCCCACATCATCGTCAACAACAAGGCCGAGGGCTCCTCGCCCATCTCGGTCGAGCAGCTCGCGGCCCGCATCGCAGAGCTCGCCCGAGAGCACGGATGAGCAGCGCGGTCGACCGCTTCCGCGACCTCTGCCTGCCCGTCGACGCGCTCGACTTCCTTGCCGAACTCGAGGCCCACAACCACCGGCCCTGGTTCCAGAGCCAGCGGGCCCGGTTCGACGCCAGCATCCTCGAGCCCTCGCGCGCCTTCGTCACCGCGCTCGGCGAGACGCTCCGGCCTGTCGCGCCTGGGCTCGTCGCCGACCCCCGGACAGACAAGTCCATCTTCCGCATGCACCGCGACACCCGGTTCGCCAAAGACAAGGCACCCTTCAAGACCCACATCGGCCTCTTCCTCTGGGAGGGCGACCGGCCCAAGGCCGAGTGCTCAGGCTTCTACCTGCACATCGAGCAGGGCAGCTACCAGATCGGCGCCGGCCACTACCTCTTCGCCAAAGACCAGATCGCCCCGTGGCGCGAGCTCCTCCGCGACGACGCAACCGCGACCGCAGCGCTCGTAGAGGCCTGCGCCCGCGCAGAGGCCGCTGGCTTCTCCATCGAAGGGGCCACCGCCAAGCGGGTGCCCCGCGGCTGGCCTGCAGAGCTGCCCCACAGCCACCTCTTCCGCCACTCCGGCCTCTACGCCTCCTCCCAGCAGCGGCCCATCGAAGAGCTCCTCCAGCCCGGCGCAATCGGCATCCTGACCGAGGCCTTCACCAGCCTCGCACCGCTCCACCGCTGGCTCGTCGAAGAGATGCGCTAGCGCCCGAGCAGCCGGGGCAGCTCCGCGCGCAGCATCGCATGTTCAGCAGCGAGGCAGCGCGCCGCAAGCGACTCCGCCGTGTCGCCCGCCTCCACCGCCACCAGCCGCTGCGCCACCACCGCGCCCGCGTCGTATGCGGCGGTCACCCGGTGCAGCGTCACGCCCGTCTCCGCGACACCGCTTGCAAGCACCGCCTCGTGTACGCGAAGGCCATACATGCCGGCGCCACCAAAGGCCGGCAGCAGCGACGGGTGCGTGTTGAGCAGCCGGCCCTCGTAGCGGGCAAGCACCTGCGGCCCGAGCCGGCGGAGATAGCCGAGCAGCAGCACCCAGTCGGCACCGGCCGTCTCGAGCGCGGCGACCATCGCTTCGTCGCGCGCCTCCTCCGTCAGCGCCGCACCGCCAACGACCGTCGCAGGCAACCCGAAGCGCCCGGCCCGTTGCAGCACCTCGGCGCCCGCATTGTTGGTCAAGACCAGCGCCACTGTCGCCGCGAGCGCGCCGGTCGCGCAGGCCTCCATCACCACCTCGGCGCTCGTGCCCCGGTGCGACGCAAGCAGCGCGATGCGCGGCCTCACAGCCATGCGCGAACTCCCCTGCGGAGGTCACACGCCAGACCCGCGCACGAGAGCGCGAGAGCAAAACAGGCAGAGTCCCAGGCGAGCCGCTCGATCAGAGGAGAAGCCGCGCCGGAGAGCGTCATGCTCAGGCCACTTCGAAGAGGGCCGCGGCACCCATGCCGCCGCCGATGCACATGCTCACCACACCCAGCTTGCCGCCGCGGCGCTTGAGCTCGCGGAGGAGGGTCGCCGTCATGCGGGTACCCGAGACGCCGAGCGGGTGACCGAGCGCGATGGCGCCGCCGTTGGGGTTCACCTGGGCGGGGTCGATGCCCAGCTCACGCACGCAATAGACAGCCTGCGCGGCGAAGGCCTCGTTGATCTCGAAGACATCGATGTCCGAGATCTTGAGGCCGTTCTTGGCGAGCAGCTTGCGGATGGCCGGCACCGGGCCAATGCCCATGATGTCTGCCGGCACGCCCACCACCTGCAGGTCGACGAAGTAGCCGAGCGGCGTGACGCCCTTGGCGATGGCGGTCTTCTCGCTCATCATCACCGCAGCCGCAGCGCCGTCGGTGAGCGGCGAGGCGTTGCCCGCGGTGACCGTGCCCTTGGCGCGGAAGGCCGGCTTGAGGGCCGCGAGGCTCTCGTAGCTGGTCTCGGGGCGGATGATGGTGTCGCGCTTGAGCGTAACAATCTTGGCCTCATCGCCATCGAACCAGGAGGTCGTGATCTCGAAGATCTCGTCGTCGAGACGGCCGGCGGCCTGGGCCTCGCCGGCGCGGCGCTGGCTCTCGTAGGCGAAGCGGTCCTGCTCTTCGCGGGTCACACCGAAACGGGCCGCCACGTTCTCCGCGGTCGCGCCCATCATGGTGTAGACCTCGGGGTGGGAGGTCATGAGCTCGAGGTTGGCCGAAGGCTTGTTGCCGCCCATCGGGACCATGGTCATGGACTCGGTGCCGCCGGCGACGCCGATGTCGATGGCGCCCGACCGGATGGCCTGGCCGAGCTGACCAATCGACTGCACGCCCGAGGCGCAGAACCGGTTGATGGTGAGCGCCGCAACGGAGTCGGGAAGACCCGCAAGCATCGCGGCCGGACGGGCCACATTCATGCCCTGCTCCGCCTCCGGC
>CAIQPA010000112.1 GCA_903873545.1 uncultured delta proteobacterium | reverse complement strand
GCGGAGCAACAGCACGAACTCGCCCGCTTGGACCGCGTTGGCGTCCCCTACCTCGTCGCCGATACGCTGCTCTACTACTCCTGCGACCTGACCCGTTACACGCCGGCGCCGCTCCGAAATGCCGAACTGCAGTTCCGCGAAGCCGGTCCGGACGACCACGCCCTTTTGAACGAGCTGGTGCGTGAAATCTTCGCCGACTACCGAAACCACTATAGCTCCAACCCATTGTTGGCAGCCGACCTGATCCCTGCCTACCAGGAGTGGGTGCGGAGTTACGCCACCGGGACCGACGCGGCGCATCGTTGCTGGCTTGCCTCGCGTGGGGGCGAGGTGGTCGCCTTCGCGACCTGCGCGCTGCACCCGGAACAGGTCGGTGAGGGCGTGCTCTACGGCGTTCGACCGGCAGCGGCCGGCGGCGGCGTCTACGGCGACCTCATTCGCTTCACCCAGCGCACCTACCTCGACGCGGGCTGCGTTCGTTTCCGCGTCTCGACCCAGGCCCAGAACTACGCCGTCCAGAAGGTCTGGTCCCGCGAGGGCTTCCACGTCGACGAGGCGCTGCTCACCCTGCACCTCAATCCGCTCCTCTCCGCCTCTACCCGCCCGGTCGAGGAGTTCGACCTCCTCTTCAGCGACGAAGAGATCCGGGCCTGCGCGGAGCTCACGGGCGACAGCAACGCCATTCACCTCGACGATGCTGCGGCCCGTGCGGCCGGACTGTCGGGACGCATCGCCCATGGAATCCTGGGGACAGGCGCGGTCTCTCGTTACTTCGGCACGGTCTTCCCGGGGCACGGCACACTCTTCACCGGCTACACCTTTCGCTTCCTTGCCCCCATCCTGCCGGGGAAACGGTACCGCGTGCGGGTCTCCTTCCCCGTGGCGCAACCCCTTCGTGGCTCCTACCGCGCCGTCGCCATCGTCTCCTCCGAAGAGGGCCAGGTCTGCTTCATCGGCTGGTGCGACCTCGTTCGGCGACCGTCGTAGGCCGGAGCGCTTTGGCGCCCGGGACGTTCTCCCTTTCGTTGTCTGGACGACCCGCGCGGGGAGCAGCCGCAACGGCTCGTCGTGGACAAGGCGGGCCTCCGCGCGCGCTGGAATCGGGCGAACGGGTAGCGCCGCTTCAGGGCCGTGGCAGCGCCTCGAACCATCGCTGGCAGGTAGCGTAGCCGCTCGCGTGGCAGGTGAGGTGGCTGTCGTCGGGCAGCGTCTCGTAGCTGCAGGCGTGGGTGGGCGAGGCGTCGATGCGGCTGCAGAGCGCCGCGATGGGGGCGGCCGGAATGATGTCGCCCGAGCAGGGGCGGAGGTTGCTGCCGCACTCGACGAGCTTGAAGTCCCGGATGTGGAAGGTGGCGGGCAGCAGGGAGGTGATGGTGTCGTCGACGGCCTTGGGTTCGGTTGCGAGGTTGCAGCCTGCTGCCGTTGCGCCGGCGCCGCAGTAGCGCTCGAGCCAGCGTTGGTAGGAGACGGGCGTCTCGCAGGCCGCGCCGCCGAGGGCACCGGTCGCCAGCAGCGAGGCAGTCGCGGCCTGGTCATAGGAGCCGTCGAAGAAGCAGCCGGCCGTGAGCCGATTTCCCTGCCAGTGAGGCTGCTCGTCGAGCCGCGTTCGGGCCATCAGAATCACCGGTGCCGTCGCGCCGTGGCTGATGCCCTCGAGCAGCAGCTCCGCACCGTTCCAGTAGGCCTGCGCCCAGCCACCCGTGGTGGCCTCACGCACGGCGATGTCGATGCGGGTCGCCTCGTCCACGTAGGGGGCGACGGCCGAACCGACGGAGGTCTCGAAGTAGTTGATGCAGATGGCCGCGTAGCCCGCCGCCGCGTAGCCGGCGAGGACGTCGCGGTAGCCGGCGCCGCTCTCACAGCCCATCTCGCCGCCCGAGAAGACAACGACCAGTTTGTCGCACCGGGCTGCGGAGCAGGCCGAGGCGTTCTGTACGAGCAGGCAGTGTTCATCCACGCCTGTCTCGCCGCGGCAGGCCTCGACGATGGTTTGGCCAACGGCCGGCGGCGCTGCGACGCTGGTGTCGTCGGCGCCTGTGTCCCCCGCGTCGGCATCCGCATCGGCGTCGGCGGTGTCACCCGAGAAGGCGTCGGACTCGACCGTGTCTCCCGAGCCCGCGTCGGTCGCTGCGCTGCCGCTACCCGCGTTTGCGGTATCGGACGATGCATCGGTATCCGCTCGGTCGGTGTCGGTTCCGCAGGATGGAAACGCCAAGGTCGAAGTCAGCACGAGGAGCATCGGAATGGTGCGAAGCATGGCAGGTCTCATGGAGTCGGGAGTTGCGCAGCGAAGAATGACCAGGCGATCTCTGCAAACTCGATATCCCGATTTTGGGCCCCCGCGGCCGCCGTGGTTGCGGTCTGGATCGCGCGGCTCGCAATGGGATGTCCGGCGCCGTTCATGCGCCACCACGCCACGGGGGTTGGGCCAGCGTAGACGAAGCGCTCTGCCGTGCCTGCGTCATCGGGATCAACTTCGACGGTCAAGCTGGTGGTTGGCGTGTTCGGTAAGCCGTTCAGGAGCAGGAAGGCGTCTCGCGTCGCCTCCGCGCCGATGACGCTACCGCGAGCGCATCCCCCGCCGAAGTTCGCGACGCAACCCCCACCGAATGGCATCACCGTGTCTGCTCCGCCATGCACCAGCAGCGCCGCAATGGGACGCACTGGGCCATCGGTGCAGCGGCCGGGTCGCGGCGCTTCGGGGAGGTTCGCGTTGCTGGTAGCGATGCCGCCGAGGGTCTCCGCAGCGACGGCTGCATAGGCGAGGGTCATCTGACCTCCGTTC
>CAIQPA010000111.1 GCA_903873545.1 uncultured delta proteobacterium | reverse complement strand
CGGAGAAGATGGTCTCGCGGTTGCGGAGCTCGCGGTGGAAGGTGATGGCGAAGCGGTGGGCCTCGTCGCGGATGCGCTCGAGGAGGAGGCACTCGTCGCTGTTGGCGCGGAGGATGATGGGGTTCTTCTGGCCGGGCCGGAAAACCCGCTCGGGGCTGCGGGTGGTGCTGTCGCTCGCGGGCTCAACACCGGTGATCCGGCTCTTGGCGAGCGAGACGATGGCCTGGTCTTTGAGGCCGAGGTCGGAGAGTGCTGCGACGGCCATGCCGAGCTGCCCTTTGCCGCCGTCGATGACGATGAGGTCGGGCATGGGGTCGGTGCCATCTTTGGCCCGCTTGGCGCGGCGGCGGAGCACCTCGAACATGGAGGCGAAGTCGTCCTGCCCATCGACGGTCTTGATGCGGTAGCGCTTGTAGTCGGACTTCTGTGCGACGCCGTCTTCGAAGACGACCTGCGAGGCGACCACCTGCGTGCCCTGGAAGTTGGAGATGTCGAAGCACTCCATGCGCCGCGGATAGATGTCGAGGTGGAGCTTGTCTTTGAGGCGGGCGAGGAGCGAGGCGCTGCGCTCGCGTGAGGTGAGCCGTTCGGCGAAGAGCTGGCGGGCGTTTTCGGCGGCGAGCTCGAGCAGGGCGACGCGGTCTCCGCGCTTGGGTGTGATGATGAGGCAGCGGGTCCCACGGCGCTCCGAGAGCAGCTCTTGGAGCTCCTCTTCGGCGTCTACATCTTCGGGGACGACGACCTCCGCCGGCGGCTCAGCGGAGTCGAGCGCGTAGAGCTGCGCGATGAAGTCCTCGAGCAGCGAGGCGGTGGGGAAGATCTGGTTCTCGAAGGTGTAGCCGCGCAGGTCCTGCATGGCGCCGCCACGGATGTGGAGCACCGAGATGGCGACCGAGTCGCCCTCGCGGTAGACGCCGATGACGTCTCGGTCGACGAGGTTGCTGACGACGGCGCGCTGCTTTGTGAGCGAGGTGCGGACGGCCTCGAGCTGGTCGCGGATCTGGGCAGCAGATTCGTATTCGTAGCGCTCTGCGGCGGCCATCATGCGCTCTTCGAGGATGCCGATGAGGTCGTCGTTGCGCCCGCCGAGGAACATGGCGGCGGCCTTGACGTCGGCCATGTAGTCGTCGCGGCTGATGGGGAAGACGCAGGGGCCGGGGCAGCGCTTGATCTGGTACTGCAGGCAGGGCCTGGCGCGGTTGTAGAGGACGGTGTCGCGGCAGGTGCGGAGCTGGAAGTGGCGGTTGACCAGCTGGAGCATCTCGCGGGCGGACGAGGAGGAGTGGTAGGGGCCGAAGTAGAGCGAGCCGTCTTTGGCGGGGCGTCGGACGACGTCGAGGCGGGGCCACTGGTGGGCGGTGTTGATGCGGAGCGACAGGTAGGTTTTGTCGTCGCGGAGCATGATGTTGAAGCGCGGCTTGTGCTTCTTGATCAGCGTGTTCTCAAGGATCTGCGCCTCCTTGGGATTGAAGGTGATGATGATCTCGAGGTCGCCGAGGAGGTCGTCGAGGTGCTGGACGAAGTTCCGGGTGTCGTGGCCGGTGAAGTAGCTGCGGACGCGGGTGCGGAGCTCGGTCGCCTTGCCGATGTAGATGATGCGCCCCTCATGATCGCGCATGATGTAGACGCCGGGCTTGCGCGGTAGCGCCTTGATTTTTGCTTCGAGTTCTTCGGAGAGCGGCATGGGAGTTGGATGCCTCCGATCAGGGCATGATGCGGATGCTGGTGAGCTCTTCGAGGCGGGTCTCTCCGCGCCCCACGAGCCTCCGCGCGATGATGCCGACGGAGGGCACGAAGTAGAGGCTCTGCTTGCCGGCAGAGAGGTTGCGGAGGAGCTCAAAGCTCTCGGGATAGTTGCCGGCGGGCAGCGTCATGGGGACGGCATCGCGGGAGATGCGCACGACGGAGGTTTCGGCCTCTCGACCGCCGGGCCCCCAGCGGGCGTCGAGGGCGGCGGGCAGGACGAGGTCGGGTGATTCGCGCCGCATCCAGGCGAGGAGCCAGCGTGCATCTTCCGCGCGGGTCTGGCACTCACGGTCGCAGCGATAGACCAGCAGGGGGGTGACCAGCCAGGCGAAGCGGCTGGTGGACTCGGCGGGGTTGTCTGGGGTGCGGAGGAGGCGCACGACGCGGTAGCTGCCATAGTCGTCGATCTCTTCGACCTCGTCGCGGAAGTCCTCGACCGGCAGCTCGAGGCCCTGCGCGCCGGTGGGGGGCTTTCGACCGGGCGTGGTGACGCGGTAGTGCCAGAAGTTGCCGACCGAGAGCGGGAAGGAGGCATGCTCGCGGCCCATGAGGGCGGGGTTGAGGTCAAGGCCTGCGGCGCGGAAGGCGAGGAAGTTGGCATCCACCGTGGGCGGAGCGAGGAGCCGCCAGTCGGAGTTTTTGTCGCGGGCGATTTTGGGGAAGTGGAGCGTGAAGGAGACCTGGGTGCCGGCCCAGCGGAGCTGGAGGCTGCTGTTCCAGAGCATCTCGTGCGTCTGGTCTTCGCGGGGCACGGAGCCGTCGAGCAGGTGAGGGCTACCCAGCGTGACGGTGGTGGTGATCAGCTGGGCGCCGAGGCCGCCCTCGCGTGCGAAGGAGGCGCGTGGCGTGCCGAAGGTGCCGCTGGCCAACGTCTGAAGCGTGGTTCGCAGTGCGGCCGTTTTGTCGCGCGCGGCCGAGACGCCGTTGCCAGTGATGGCGCCGAAGGTTGCCGGCTCGAAGGTGAGCGCATCGATGGCCTCGCTCTTTCCCGCGATGAGTGCGCGGTAGGTGGCGGAGAGAAGCGCCTGGGGCGAGGTTGCAGGCTCAAACTCGCCGGGTGCTTCGACCTCGGTGGCGCCGCTCTGCCAGGCGACGGGGTCGAGGCCGGTGCGGGTCCACTCTTCGAGTTCGTCGGGGCGCGGGAGCCCCTCGCCCTGCGACTCGGTGTAGAGGAGCGGCCGGAGCGGGAGGTTCGATTCGTCGATCTCCGGCTCGCTGCCACAGCCGGCTGTTGCCGCGAGCAGCGTACCGAGAAGGGCGCGGACGGTTCGGTCAGCCCAGCCCAAGGTGGTGCTCCAGAAGGTCGAAGATCTCCATGCTGTCGAGGAGGTCTGTGACGGGGTCGAAGTCGTCGAGTTCCAGTGTGACGACGGGCGAGAGCGTGTACCGCTCCATCCAGCCATCGTAGAGGGTCTGCAGCCCCTTGAGGTAGGCGAGCGGAATCTCCTGCTCCATGTCGCGTCCCCGCTTGGCGATGCGCTTGCGGAGCGTCTTGGTGGAGCCGCGCAGGTAGATCATCAGGTCGGGGGGCCGCAGCTCCGCCCGCACCGAATCGAAGAGCATCCGGTAGGTCTCTGCCTCACGCTTCGACATGGTGCCGTTGCGTGCCAGGTTCTCTGCAAAGATCTCGGCATCTTCCCAGATGGTACGGTCTTGGATGACGTGGCCGGTGTGGGCGGCGAGCTGCCGATGGAGCCGGATCTTGCTGGCCAGAAAGTAGATCTGGCTGTGGAAACTCCAACGGGGCATCTCTTCGTAGAAGTCGGCGAGGAAGGGGTTCTCGTCGTTGGGCTCGAAGAAGGGGGCCACCCCATACCGCTGCGAGATGTAGTTCACGAAGGAGCTCTTCCCCACGCCGATGTTGCCCGCAACGGCAATGTAGGCGCCGCGGCTCACGCCAGCCCCATCATCTTGAGGAAGGGGTTGTGGCTCCGCTCGCGCCCCATCGTCGTGTCTTGCATGTGGCCCGGAAAGAGGCGGGTTGCATCAGGCAGCGTCGCGGCGAGCTTGCCGAGGCTCCGCTCCATCTGATCGCCGTCGCAGAGGGGAAGGTCGGTGCGGCCGATGGAGTCGAAGAAGATGAGGTCGCCGACGAAGGCGAGCTCCTGTCCGCGCTCCCAGAGGACCACATGGCCGGGCGCATGGCCTGGGGTGTGGAGGACCTCAAAGCGGAGGTTGCCTAGCGTGAGCACCTGACCGTCGTTGAGCGACGCATCGACGGGTGGCGGCGTCGGGCAGGGGAAGCCCATCATGGCGCCCTGCGCGGAGCAGTTTGCGTAGAGTGGAGCATCTGCGGGGTGGAGATAGATGGGCGCTGCGAGGCGTGCGCGGGTTGCGGCGAGCCCGGCCACATGGTCGATGTGGGCATGGGTCTGGAAGATGGCCTCGATGCGCAATCCGCGGGCCTCGGCAAAGGCAATGAAGGGCTCGGGCGAGGCGCCGGCGTCGATGAGGGCCGCGGTACCCGTGACGGGGCAGCCGACGAGATACTGGTTCATCGCGAAGGGTCCCACGGGCATGCCTGCCACAACCACCGCGGGGCTATCTACAAAGGTCTTCATGGGGAGCCCGAAGAGAGGGTTCGATCAGTGGGCGACGCGGCCAACCTCGACCGAAACGGCGGTCACGGCAGCCGAGTATCGCTCTACACAGGCGGTGATGCGGGCGATAGCCTTGGCCAGGTCGTCGGAGGTGCTGGTAGTGCTCGCGGCGCTGTCAGAGGCCTCCTGGCAGATGGAGAGCGCACTCTCGGCGGCGGGCCGGAAGACGGTTCGCACGTGGCTCTCGAGGGCAGGCTCGGCGTCGGCCAGCCTCCGGATGCTGGCGTTGAGCGGATCGGTCTCGCGGAGGTAGGTATCGAGGAGCGAACGGACCTCCGCCATGTCGTCGGTGGAGAGGGCGCGGCTCGGCAGCCGTGCGGCGCCGATGGCAAGCGACTGGCCTGCACGGTCGACCCGCTCGACCCGCTGGTTGACCTCAGCCAGGAGCTCCGCGGGG
>CAIQPA010000110.1 GCA_903873545.1 uncultured delta proteobacterium | reverse complement strand
GCACGCCTCCCCGACCAGCTCGCCCTCTTCATCGTCGCCGAAATCTGCCGCGGCCTCGCCTATGTCCACAACCGGCGCGACGACCAGGGCAGAAGCCTCGGCCTCGTCCACCGCGATGTCTCGCCCTCCAACATCCTCATCTCACGCGACGGCGAGGCCAAGCTCGTCGACTTCGGCATCGCCATCGCCCCCGACCAGGCCGTCCGAACCGCAACCGGCGAGCTCCGCGGAAAACTCGCCTACATGAGCCCCGAACAGGCCCGCGGCGAGCGGCTCGACCACCGCAGCGACATCTACTCGCTCGGCGTCGTCCTCTACGAGCTCCTCACAGGCGAACGACCCGTCTCCACAGGCTCCGACATGGAGGTCCTCGCCCGCGTGCAGCGCGGCGAACACCGCCCCATCACCGACCTCCGCGACGACCTCCCCACAGGTCTCGCACAACTCGTCGAACGGGCCATCGCCACCAGCCCCGACGACCGCTTCGAGGAGGTCGACGAACTCCTCCTCGGCCTCATGCGCCTGCTCTTCAGTGAGACCGGCCCTGTCACCCACGCACTCCTCGCCCGCCACGTCGGACGCCTCATGGCCGAGCCGGCCCCAACCGCCGGAATGAGCCTCAACGACCTCCTCAACGCCCAGCTCGATGAGGCCGCGCAGAGCCAGTCCGGTGCCCGCCACCTCACCCCCTCGCGCCCCACGGGCAGCGACCGCTCGGCACGCTCCGCACCCCCATCTTCGCCCCGCCTCGACGCAGCCTCCATCACCCGCACCCGCGCTGTCACACCGGCCTCTTCGCCCGCGCGGAGCCGGCTCTGGTTCGCCGTGATCGCGCTCGCCCTCGTTACGCTCGGCCTCACCCCCTTCCTCTGGCCCCGCCTCACCCGTGCGCCGCTCCAGGTCACCTCCGAACCTGTCGGTGCCGCTGTCTACTGGAACGACGAGCTGGTCGGTCGCACCCCGCTCGACACCCGGGTGCGCCAGACCACCGGGCTCCTCCGCCTCGAAAAGAAGGGCTTCGTTGCCAGTGAGCAACAGCTCGACCTCGCCACCGAGACCGCCGTCAGCATCGGCCTCGCCGCCGAGCCCATCTCGCTCCTCTTCCAGTCCACCCCGCCCGGCGCCGCTGTCCGTATCGACGGCGGCCCCGCCTTCCCCGCAGGCACCCCCGCCCTCCTCCTCCCCGACAGCGAGCACACCATCACGATGGAGCTGGCCGGTTACAAGAGCCTCTCCGAGCGCCACCGCGTCACCGCCGGCGAGACCCTCTTCGCCCGACTCCTCGAACCACTCCCCGCCGCTCCCGCCGCCTCGCCCGCAGCGAACACGGATGCCGCTCCCGTTACCCCACCTGCGCAGCCAGGCGATGGCCTGCCCGACAAGGTTCGCCCCGCTGCCCCCGCGCCAGCCCCCGGCCGCTTTACCTTCCGCTTCATCGAACCGCCCCTTCTCGGGACCCTCTCCATCGACGGCGGTCCGCCCATCCAGCTCATCGAGCTGGCCCAGGTCGTCGAGATCCCCGCCGGCGATCGCACGCTCACCATCCGGAGCAAACGCGATGGTCGCATCGACAGCTGGGTTGGCAAGGTCGCGCCCGGTCAGCAAGAACAGGTTCGCATCGACTGGAAGTGACCATCCCTGTATCGTGGCCACTCTGCCGCGGAGCACCCGCTTGACCGTCGAACACACCAGAACCCTCCTGCTCGACAACGGCACCGAGTCGCTCCGACTCCGGCGCTTCCGCCTCGTTGTCCAGCCTGCCAAGCGCCCCGCCTACGAGGTCGAACTCGGCCTCCACCGCGTCTTCTTCGGCTCCGGGCTCGACAACGACCTCGTCCTGGACGACGCCGCCGTCTCGCGCCGCCACGGTGCCATCGAGGTCGACGCAACCGGCTACCGCCTCCGCGATCTCACCAGCAAGAACGGCACCCGCATCGGCGACCTCCGCATCGCAGAGGCCTGGCTCGCACCCGGCACCACCTTCATCGTCGGCGATACCCGCATCCGCTTCGAGCCCACCGAAGACGAGGTCGAGGTCCGCATCTCCCGCCAGAACCGCTTCGGCAACCTCGTCGGCCGCAGCCTCCTGATGCGTGAGGTCTTCGGCCAGCTCGAGCGCATCGCCCCGGCCGACATCACCCTGCTCATCACGGGCCGCTCCGGCACAGGCAAAGAGCTCGTCGCCGAGGCCGTCCACCAGCAGAGCCCGCGCCGCAAGGCCCCCTTCATCGTCTTCGACTGCTCCGCCGTCTCGCGCGACCTCATCGAGTCCGAACTCTTCGGCCATGTGAAAGGCGCCTTCACGGGTGCAGTGGCCAGCAGGGCCGGTGCCTTCGAGCAGGCCAGCGGCGGCACCCTCTTCCTCGACGAGCTCGGCGAACTCAGCGCCGACCTCCAACCCAAGCTCCTCCGCGCCCTCGAGCGCCGTGAGGTCAAGCGGGTCGGCGGCAACGAGGTCATCCCCGTCGACGTCCGCGTCGTCGCTGCCACCAACCGCAACCTCCGCGAAGAGGTCGCCCGCGGCACCTTCCGCGAAGACCTCTACTACCGCCTCGCCGTCATGCAGCTCCACCTGCCCGACCTCAAAGATCGCCCCGACGACATCCCCCTCCTCGTCGAGCACTTCCTCGCCGCCGCCACCAAGGGGCGCGACCCGCTCACCATCTCCTATGCCACCATGGAGCGCCTCAAGGCCCACCCCTGGCCCGGCAACGTGCGCGAGCTCCGCAACTTCGTCGAGCGCGCCGCCCTGCTCGCCACAGGCGGACGGGTCGAGGAGAAGTTCCTCGTCGTCGGCGAAGATCTCCGACAGGCCTCACCCACAATCGTCGCCGACCCATCAGGCCACCTCGTCGTCGATGTCGAGGCGCCCTTCAAGGAGGCCAAGAGCCACCTCGTCGACGCCTTCGAGCGGGCCTACTGGACCAAGCTCCTCGAGCGCACCGACGGCAACATCTCCAAGGCCTCACGCATCGCAGGCGTCCACCGCAAGAGCGTCGAGTACATCCTGCGCAAGCTCGACATCACCCGCGCCGACCTCTCAGCCGACGACGGCGACTAGGCCCAGCCCTTCTTGCCGTTGAACTTCGTCAGCTTCTCCACATGCATCCAGGGCGTCTCGCCCAGTGCGCCGAGCAGCGCCACGATCTCCGCCTGGCCGATGCTCCCCTCCGCCATCCAGCGGCAGCGCCACCAGTCCACAAGCGTCAGGTTCTCACGGTTCGCGTCGGTCACCTCCGCGCCCCGATTGGTCGCACCCTTGTAGGTCAGCGCGCCCACCTGGGCGGGCACCACCGGCTCCGTCGTCGACTTCACATAGATATCCACGCCGCAGAGCTCTTCGCTCACGGTACGGGCCTCCGCGTGACCGAAGGCCTTCACACGAACAGGCGTCACAGCCCGGTCGGCCGCGACCGGCGTCAGCCGCGAGATGATCGCATCGGCAAAGGCGGTCGTGCCGAGCTTGCCGCCCAGATCGCCCGTCTTCTCGCCTGCCGCCAGCGTCTCGTGGAGCGCCTTCTCGACCGCCGCAGCAGCCTCCAGCTCGCCCAGGTGGCGGAGCATGTGAATGGCGCTCTGCAGCAGCGCGGTGGGGTTGGCGATGCCCTTGCCGGCAATGTCGGGCGCCGAGCCATGGACCGCCTCGAAGATCGCCAGCTTGTGGCCGATGTTCGAGCCGGGCGCCACGCCGAGGCCGCCGATGAGCCCCGCGCAGAGGTCGCTCACGATGTCGCCATAGAGGTTGGGCAGTACCAGCACGTCGAACTGCGTCGGCTTGGTCACCAGCTGCATGCAGACATTGTCGACGATGATGTCGTCGGCCGCGATCTCCGGGTACTCCGCCGCGATCTCGCGGAAGGTGTCGAGGAACATGCCGTCGGCCAGCTTGTGGATGTTGGCCTTGTGCACCGCCGTCACCCGCTTGCGGCCCATCTGACGGGCATACTCAAACGAGTAGCGCACCACATCGGCCGTTCCCTGTCGCGT
>CAIQPA010000109.1 GCA_903873545.1 uncultured delta proteobacterium | reverse complement strand
CCGAGCAGCAGTGCGGCACGAACCGACTCCAACCGAACAAAGTCGTCGCCGAACCGGGTCCAGCCACCGGCGGAGCGCCATGCGACCACACTTGCTTCTGCCTGCCTCATCCAGCCGCCGCGTTGCGCCTCGTCTGGTGCAGTTGCGGCGCAGCGAAAGAGCTGGCTGATTGGGTAGGAGGCCTCGTCCGGACGAATCGAAAACCAGGCCTGCGCGAGCGCATGGTTGGTGCCGAATGCGACCGCCGGACTGCCGTAGAGCAGCTCTCGCCGTGCGAGCGCACCCCGCAGTTTGAGTTCCGACGGCGAGCAATCATGCAGGTTGCGCTCGCCATCCAGGAGGTCTGCCGCCGCGCTGCAGAGCTCCTCCGCACCCTCGATATCAGTGTAGTTTGCAGCCTCTTGGACCACATGCGCGGCTACCAGCAGCCCCAACTCCCGGGGCAACTGCTTCAGAAGCAACTCGGCCCCCTCCAGTTGGCTGCCGCCCTGACCCCGTTCGCGCCGATTTGAGACCGCGCGGATGAAAGTGAGCTTTGCACTTGTCTGCTCATTCAGCGGAGCCGCAGCAAGCTGCTCCGCGAGCGCCCGCTTGGCGGCCCATACCACCTGATGAGAAACCGGCCCGACCGAGGCGAAGAAGAGGCGGTCGATGAGCGCGACCCGCTGACCGTGGTCGAGGCTGCTTACGATCGACGCCTGAAACACCGCCGCTGCCAGATCAGCCACCGTTCGCATCGCTATCAATCGCACACCCGCGCTCTCCGCAGCGGAGCGAAGGTCGGGTTCCACTGCCTGGTGCAATGCGATGTAGATGCTTCGCACGCTGGGGGCGCGCCGCAGCAGCATCCCCACCTTCTCCGAAAAGTCCGAGACGGGTGCGAGCTGACCGGCCTGCTCCACCTGTGCAAGCACGACCACGCTGCCGGGAATCTCCAACCCTGCGAGTCGCGCAAACTCCGTGAGGAAGAAGGCGCCTCCGAACGACGCACCGTCGAGCCGTTGGGGCGGTGGATGTGGCGCCTCGTGTTCGAGCAGCAGCGCGGAGGTTGGGCGACGATGCAGTGCATCTCCCGTTCTGCCGAGCTGGAGCGCATAGGCCAGCTCCCCCGCGGTCGCGAAGGCCTGGGTGGCCTCGGAGAGGAAGGGAAGTTCGGGGGCTCCCTGCGGCGCAGGGTAGCCGAGGAGCGTGACCGAGACCGCGTCACCGCGGTGTTCCGTCGCGACGAGCAGCGTCGCCTTCGAGGAACGATCGGAACCCGCCGCGACGCCCGGGAAGGCCTCCAGCAGGCGCTCCAGGTGTCGGCCAAGCCTCGCGTTCCGCGTAAGGGCAGCCTCCTCGGCCAGACGCGAGATACCGAGCGACATCAGAGGCTCCACAAGAAGTCGAGCCACCAGCAGGACCGCTCCCCGCCTGCTCCTGCGCCCGATGCACCTCGGACGGCCAAGACCCATTCTGCCTCCGGGCCGGGCGTCCACGTTGGAAGCGCTGCATAGACAAACCGGGCCTCGTCATCCCACGCACGCAGCGCGGCCTGCGAGATCTCAAGCGCATGCCACCCAGCAAGTTCCAGCAACCCTTCCACCTCTTCTCGGACTTCGAGCAGCTGCGTTGCGGAGCAGACCCACTGCTCATCTTCGGGATCGATGGTCTCTAGCAACTCCACGAGACCGCGACGGAGCGCATCCGTGCCTTGCGCAATCGAAGCTACGAACCACCCCTCATCCGAAGGGCCAGGGCCAGCGACAAGCGCAGAAGGCCCCACGATGCGAAGCAGCGCTGCAGCGGCTCGGGCACGCCCGAAGGGGCCGCTCTCGTGCAGCAGGCCGATGCCATCAAGCAGATGCGGGTCTTCCAGCAGCTCCACCAACGGAGCGGCGAGCGCAACCTCAGGCGGCTGGCAGGAAAGATGCTCGGCCGGCGGCAACACAAGTTGGACCATCGCAGACTCCCCATACAGCCAGATGAGGAGGCCCGCCCCGCCATCTTGGTAGCGCGCAATGCAGGCAACCGGCTCATCGCTCGGCCGCTCGATGACGACCCCGTCGTCCGATACCTGCGCCCGTTGAACAGTGCGCTCGGCGCCCGGCGTGAGCGAAACGACCTGGATGGTCGCCTGCCCAGCCTGCTGACGACGCGGGATGACACGCCAGACGCCGTCCTCCCGCGTGAGCAGGAAGGGTTGGCTGTAAAGGCCGCTCAGGTCAGCGACATCCAGCCAGCCATTCACCGTAGCGGCGGAGGCATCCATCGCCGTGGCATCCTCCTCTTCCCACAGCTCGGCCGTCGCAAAGCCGCGGCCTGTGCCATGCTTCGGATGGCCGAGCCCGATTGCGACTGGGTCGCCCGCACGACGGTAGGGCCGGTCGAGAAAGGCGCCTGCACGGGTGAGCGCCGCAACCACGTTGTCCATGGCGGAAGCGTTGTTGGCACGCACTGTGGTGTCCTCCATCGGATGTTGCTCCATGCTTCCTTGTGTCACCGGGTTGGTCGATGCAGTGCTAAGACGGGCGGGGCGAAGGCTTGCTGAGCGATCGCGAAGCATGCCGGCAACCAGCTGAAGCCAGAAGGCATAGTCCTCCACCCGCTTTCGCTGCTCCGACGTGGCCGCCGCGCTGTCGGTACGCGTGAGTCGATCCAGCTGACCGACCAACTCCCTGAGCAACTTCGCCCGGACATCGGTGTGGCCGCGGTGGAACCGGTTGGCCACCTTCCGGATGTCGGCTGCGGCTCCCTGCTCGCGCTCCGACTCTGCGACCTCTCTCACCAACTCCTCAAGCCGGACTCGGCCTGTCTGAATCTGCCAGAGCCGATCAAAGTTCTGGAGGAGCTGGTTATCGACACGGGCTTGCGCGACGACGAACTGCACGAGAAATCTCCGGAGTCCTTCCTGCGCCTCGCGGAGCTGTTCCTCCGTAAGCGCGGGCTCCTGTTCCTCTTGGGTCAGGCCGTCGAGACCGCCTGGCCCCTCGGAGCGCGCGAGCTTCGAAGGACGCTGCGCTCGGGCCTGGT
>CAIQPA010000108.1 GCA_903873545.1 uncultured delta proteobacterium | reverse complement strand
GAGCTGACCGAGCGCCGCATAGAGCGGCAGGAGCTCCGGCGTGGCCCGCAGCCGGTCGGCATGGCGGAGGACGGTGCCCGCGTCGCCGCGCGCGAAGGGTCCTGTCAGCGCCTCGGCCGGGGGCGCGAGCAGCATGTTGGCGGTGGCGCCATACGCGAGTCGGGCCAGCCCTGCGCGGAGCGCGGGCGAGTCGATGTTGGCAGCCGCGATGACTGTGAGCGCGGCCTGCATTGTGGCGTAGGGGGCGTTGCCGGCCAGCGCTGCGGCGAGGTGGTAGGCGGCCCGCGCCTCACCCGGGACCTGCTCAGGCCGGCCGCCAAGCCGCTCAGCCAGGCTCCGAGCCGCATCGAGCGCCCTGCCCTCGCCGTCGATGGCAAAGAAGGCGCCGAGCAGCGACTCACGGTCGCCCGCGTCGCCGCGCAGCGACTGGAGCGGGTGGCAGAGGCCGCGGGGGCCTGCCGTCGCCCCGAGTGCTTCATACCCCGAGGCGCCCGACAGGTGGAGCCAGACGCGGTCTTCGGGCCGGCTGTTGGTCGCAACGGCACCCCGCGCAACGGCGGAGAGTTGGTCGTCCGGCACCGCGAGGATGACCACCTCCGCCTCGCCCGCGGCGGGTGCACCGCCCGTCTGCAGGAGCGGTGCGAGCGCGGGCAGCTTGGCGACGGCGGCAGCGCCTGTCGCCTCGCTGCGCGTCCAGGCCGAGACAAGGAGACCCTGCTCGGCGAGGAGGCCGGCGACGGCGCGGCCCGCCTTTCCAAGCCCGATGACGGCGTAGCGGCTCACGACGCGCCGCCCGACTGCGACCGGCGCAACCGCCGCAGCACGCGGGCCGGTACCAGCTCGGCTACCTCGTCCCAAGCGCCAGCCTCCGCGAGGCGGCGGACATCGGTGCTCGAGATGTTGGGCAGCGCGAGCGGCGCGCCCTCCGAGGAGCCGGCCCGCCCGATGACAGCAACCGTGGCGAGCTGCTCGATGGTCTCCCACTCCTTCCACCGGTGTCGCTCCGCATAGGCGTCGCTGCCGACGAGCCACCAGAAGCGATAGCCGCGATGGGTCGCATGGAGCGCCCGGAGCAGGTCGACCGTGTAGGTGGTGCCGAAGCGCCGCTCGTAGTCGCGCACGCCGCCTGCAGGCCCCAGAGAGGCCACTGCCGCACGGCAGAGAGACAGCCGCTCGTCGAAGTCCGCGAGCGGCTTGCCGAAGGGGTGGCTGAAGGAGGGCACCCAGAGCAGCCGGTCGATGGGGAGCGTCGCGAGCGCCCACTGGGAGGCGAGGAGGTGGCCGAGATGGGGCGGGTTGAAGCTGCCGCCGAAGAGGCAGATGCGGCCGTTAGCGCGGGCCATGATACTCGGCGCGGCGGGCGGCGGTGACGGCTGCCAGCAGTTCGGCGGGCGTCTCAAGCGCCGCAGCCAGCGCGCTGAAGGGGGCACCTGCGTCGATGAGGCGGCGGGGTTCATCGGAGCCGAAGAGGAGGTCGATGGCGGGGATGTCGTCGACAAACTCGTAGGCGTCGCTCCGCCAGGCGAACTGCTCGGGGTGGAGGCGGGCGATGGCCCAGACGATGGCGGCGCCCGTGAGGAGGGGGCGGAAGGCGTGACGGTCGGTCACATGCATCCCGAGTCCGTAGCAGCGCTCTTTGGTGAACTTGTCAAAGGTGGGGACGAAGGCGCAGCGGCGCCAGCAGACACCGGGCAGCTGCAGCGACTCGAGCAGGGCTGCCAGCGCAGGGGCGTTGACGAAGGGAGCGCCGAACATCTCGAACGGGCGGGTTGTGCCACGGCCTTCGCTGATGTTGGTCCCCTCGAG
>CAIQPA010000107.1 GCA_903873545.1 uncultured delta proteobacterium | reverse complement strand
GAGGGGGTGACGGCCTGAACCTTGACCATGTTGAAGGGGCACTGGGAGCAGACCTCGGAGCCGGAGATGCCGGTCTTGTTGTCGACCATGCCATCGCAGTTGTCGTCGAGTCCGTTGCAGATCTCGTCGGCGGGGGCCACGTTGATGCGGCGGCAGACGGCCTGAACGCAGGCGAAGCCGTTGTCGCAGCCGGCGTCGTCGGTGCAGGCGCCTGCGTCCTGGGTGGTGCGGCAGACAGAGCGGGTGCAGTTGGTGGCAGCGGCGTTCAGGACGCAGCGGTCTTCGGCGGGGATCTCTCCGGCGGCGCAGACGCGCTCGCAGCCGTCGGCCAGGTCTTCGTTGGGCTCAAGGGCCTCGTCGACACAGAAGGAGCCGGCGCCGCAGACGGCGGGGTCGGCGGAGCAGTCAACGAGGGCGCCCCCGGTGGCGACTGCCGGCGCGGCAAGGCACTCCGATCGGACGCCGTTGATGCAGAACTGGAGGCCGCGCTCACACTGGCCTACCGCGGTACGCTCCACGTCGTCGCGGAGGACGGTGTAGACGCAGGTCGAGACGGAGCCGGGGACGCATTCACAGTCTTCGTCGGCCGCGGCGTCGCAGTCGTTGTCGATGCCGTCGCAGGAGGTCTCGTTGGGCTCAAAGTTGGCGGGGTAGCCGTTGCCGGTGACGCAGGCGGGGAAGGCGCCTCCGGTGCACTCCACGCGCGCACCGCTGCAGATGCCGATCTGCTTGGGGCACTCGCGGTAGCGCTCGCCGTCGGCCATGGGGTTCACGGTGCCATCGGCCGCAACATTGGCGTCGGTCTCCCCGTCGCAATTGTCGTCGATGCCGTTGCAGACCTCTACGCCGCCGGGTGAGACCTGCGGGTTGGTGTCATCGCAATCGGCCCGGTCGAGGCTCTCGCAGCCGATGCCGGCGAAGAATCCGTCGGAGTCGCCATCATAGCACTGCGAAGAGGTGGCCTTCTGGCAGACGCCGAGGCCATCGGGCGAATTGGCGGGGATGTTGCAGCCGAAGCCCTCGACACAGTCGTCGGCGGAGCGGCAGAGGAAGCCGACCTGTCCGCCGTTGATACCATCGCGGGTGACATCGAAGCAGCCGGAGAGCAGCGTGGCGGCTGCAAGAAGCGTGAGGAGCCTAGCGTGTACCATGGTCAGAAGCTCCAGTTTCCAGCGAGGCCAACAGAGTCCAAGGTCACCCGGGGGTAGAGATGGAAGCGCTGGGCGATATCTTCGTCTTCTTCTTCCACGGCCTCTTCGCCGGGCTGGATGTTGAACAGCAGCGCCGAGACTGCACCGAAGAAGACACCCGAGCCAAGGAAGACCTTGGAGTAGAGGGCCTGATCTTCGCCCGTGGAGATGTCTGCTTCGGCATCCTTCTGGGTGCGGTTGCAGACAGAGGTTCCATCACTGAGGGAGATCTGCTTGCAGTCGTCGAGTTTGGTCTGCGTGTCGCCGGCGGCGACAGCGTAGGTGAGAGAGGCGCCGAGCGAGGCGACGCTCAGTCCGAGCGAGGTCCAAGCGGTGTAACGCTGCCAGGGGCTCATCTCCTGAACGATCTCGGGGCCGCGCTCCTTCGCATCACGGATGCCAAAGAGGACCTTGAGTTCGGATTCGACGACCTGCGAGACGATGTTCACGCCGGCCGGGGTCTCGAAGTAGCGGTAGCTTGCGATGGCGGAGGTTGGGGTCTCGAAGAGGTCGAAGGTGGTGCCCCACTTGCCGTCAGCGGCAGCGGCGACACGGCCGACAACGATGCGATCGAGGCCGAGTTCGCGGCCGTAGCGGCCGAGGCAGATGGGGTCGAAGGCGCACTCAAATGCGAGTTCGGCGCCCATGATCTCAAACTCGCTGCGGAGCTTTTCGTTGGTCACGATGGTGAGACCGGGGATCGCCTCGAGGCTCTTGAGGACGACGGCCGCCAGTTCGTCTGCCTGCGCCGCGCTAAGCAGGTCGCTGGGCACGACGATAGCGGTGACCTGCGTGATGCCGTCGTCTGCCGGCAGGGCGCCAAGTTCGCCTTCCACATCAAGGGTGGAGGGGAGGGGCTCACCGATTTCGGGCCCGGGGGCGCCTTCCTCCTCCTCACCGAACACGAAGCCGTCAGCCTCCTGATCGGCTTCGGTTTGAGCGAAGGCACGAGGCGTTGCCGCGAAGAGTGTCGCGCCAAAGAGAAACAAGAGGAGACGATTTGATTTCATCGGACCTGCACCGAGGTTGACCGCTGCTCCCACCCTTCTCGGGCCGCTTGCCGAAAGGTCGAGAGCCTATTAGGCGGTCTACCTAGCGGCCCGCGGTGCGTCAAGGTTGGCGCATAGACCGGGGCGCAACACTCAGCGCGTAGCTCTCACCCGATGCAACCCGACCGGCAGGCCGACGACCTCAAGCGACTGCGGGAGCGGCTCCTCGCCGGCCGCCACCCATCGAGCATGGTCGACAAGCCGAGCATCCTGACCATCTGGCTGCTGTCGTGGTTGCTGTCGGGCGTCGTCTTTCCGCGGGTAGACGTGGAGCGGCTGCGAGCGGCACAGGAGCAGGGTCCGCTGCTCATCGTGATGCGGAGCCGGAGCTGGCTCGACTACTTTTACTTCAACTTCGCCTACCGGCGGGAGGGAATCCGGCTATCGCGGTTCGCGTCGCGGCTGGATGTTACTTGGTTGCGCCCTTTCGTCTCCTGGCTGAGCTCCTATCTGCTGGGGCGGCGGAGATTCCCGGAGGACAGCGTCTGCCTTGGTCAGACGCTCGAAGCCGGCTCGACGGCGGTCATCTTCCTCGACGCGCCGCGAAGCCAGTCCCAGGTTCCCAACGTTGAAGTTGTCGGGTTGATGGAGGCTGCGTTCGGTGCGCAGCGCCGGAGCGAGGCGCCCATCTCGGTTGCGCCGCAGCTGCTGGTCTGGGAGCGGCGGCCCGAGAAGCCTGTGCGCGGCATCGCCGCCGAGGTGCTCGGCACGCGGCGGTCGCCCAGCCTGATTCGGAAGGCTGCATGGGTGCTTCGGAGCATCTACGAGTCGTTCCTCAAGCTCGGCGAGCCGACGGTTCAGGTGGCCGAGACGGTCAACCTTCGGAGCTTTGCCGAGTCGCACCCCGGGTTGAGCGACGCGGAGCTGGCGGTGCTGCTGCATCAGACCATCACGCAGCACATGGAAGACGAGGAGCGGGTGGTGACGGGGCCGCCCGTGAAGAGCTCGAAGGAGCTCCAGAAAGAGATTCTCTCGGACAGCGAGAACCGCGAGGCGCTCGAAGGGCTGGCGCTTCGGCTGGGTCGCGACCGCGACGATGTGCGGCGAGAGGCGGGGAGCATCCTGACGGAGCTGGCGTCGAACTTCGACCTGCTCTGGGTCAAGGCATTTTCGGCGGTTCTGTCTGTGGTCTGGTCGCAGATCTACGAGGGCTTCGAGGTCGACGACGAGGGGCTTGCGAAGCTGCGTCAGGCGGCCAAGACGCGGAAGATTGTGCTGGTGCCAAGCCACAAGAGCCACATCGACTACCTCGTCATGTCGAACCTGTTCTACCGTTACGGGCTGATGCCGCCCCACATCGCGGCCGGCATCAACCTGAACTTCTGGCCGATCGGCGGGCTCGTCCGCGGTGCAGGCGCCTTCTTCCTGCGTCGTTCGTTCGCGGGCGACATCCTCTACGAGTGGGTCTTCAAGACCTATCT
>CAIQPA010000106.1 GCA_903873545.1 uncultured delta proteobacterium | reverse complement strand
GCTCGTACTGGCTCCGGTAAAACCGTTGCCTTTGGGCTCGCCATGGCGCACGCCAACCTCGGCGACGAAGAACGCTTCCCGGTCCGCTCCTGCCCGCGCGCGCTGATTATGGCGCCCACGCGCGAGCTGGCCCCCCAGGTGGCCCGTGAGCTCTCCTGGCTCTACGCTGGTACCTCCGCGCGCAACGAGCGTGTGGTTGCCACCTGCGTCGGCGGCTCTGATGCCCGCTCCGAGGCCCGCGCGCTCGAGATGGGGCCCTCCATTGTCGTCGGTACGCCCGGCCGACTCTGCGACCATCTCCGCCGCGGTCGGCTCGATCTTTCAGGCCTCCGGGTTGCCGTCCTCGATGAGGCCGACGAGATGCTCGACATGGGCTTCCGCGAGGAGCTCGAGGCCATCCTCAAGGCGGCCCCCGCTGAGCGCCGCACGCTGATGTTCTCGGCCACGCTGCCCAAAGAGATCGAGCAGCTCGCACGCGCCTTCCAGAAGGGCGCTGTCCGCATCGCAGCGAACGCACTCAACGAGCAGCACTCCGACATCGATGTGCAGGCCCTCTTGGTCTCGCCCATCGAGATCGGCCACGCGGTCGTCAATGTGCTCCGCGAGGCAGACGCCGCCGCCGCCATCGTCTTCTGCGCCACCCGCGACGGCACCGCCCGCATGTGGTCGAGCCTCCGTGAGCGCGGCTTCGCAGCCGTTGCCCTCTCGGGCGAGCTCTCGCAGAACGAGCGCAACCGCGCCCTGCAGGCCCTCCGCGACGGCACCGCCAACATCCTCGTCGCCACCGACGTGGCTGCGCGCGGACTCGACCTGCCCTCCGTCGGCCTGATCATCCATGCCGATCTGCCGAACGACAAAGAGGTCTTCCAGCACCGCAACGGCCGTACAGGCCGCGCGGGCAAGAAGGGCCGCGCCGTCCTCATCGTCGCTGCGCCCAAGCGCCGCCGCGCAGAGTTCCTCCTCCGCGACTCCGGCCTCCGCCCCAACTGGATGGAGGTCCCCTCTGCGGAGAAGATCGAGCAGCAGGACCGCTCTCGCGTTGTCGGAGAGCTCCTCCTGGCAGCCGAGCTCGCAGATCCCGATGCGATGGCGCTTGCCTCGCAGGCGCTGAGCAAGGCGCTCCTTGATGCCGGCTCCGAGCTCACTGCCGATGCGGCGCCCGAGCAGGCCATCCGCATCATCGCCGCCTTCGCCACCAGCCTTGTGCAGCGGCTACCCGTCCCCGAAGAGATGCCCGAGACGCTACGCCTCAACCAGCGCCGCGTGGCACCGCCCGAACCCTCTGCAGCCACCCGCCAGTATGGCGAGACCGGCCGCGATGCCGGCTCTCACCACCTGCAGGCCCCGGCCGCACGCTCCGGCGCGCCCAGCCGTCCCGCGGGCGACCGCGGCGAGATCCAGGCCGTCTGGTTCCGCGTGAATGTAGGCCGGCGCCACAACGCCGACCCGCGCTGGCTCATCCCCCTCATCTGCCGTCGCGGCGATGTGGAGAAGAGCGACATCGGCTCCATCCGCATCATCGAGAACGAGACCCGCTTCCAGATCGGCCTCTGGGCCGCGGAGCACTTCGACCGCGCGGTTCGCCGCCCGGATCGCAAGGACCCACAGGTCCGCTTCGCCGTCGCAGAAGACTAAACCGCTTAGGCCTCCGCCTCACCGCGGAGGGCTGGCCGAGAGAACAGAGCTCCGCTCCGCCTCACCGGCGGGGTAGGAGCAGCTGCGCCTTCCGCCAGGCTGCACCGGTGAGAGCAGGCTGCGGCCAACAGCCAGTGCCGATCCGGCCGCGGTGGGCAGGGAGCCGGCCAAAAGCGCGTGAGGCGCGATCCTTTCGAACCGCGCCCCACGATGAAGCACCGGGCGCCCTGCGGCGCGGAGCAACGACCTAGAAGTCGTCGTCCATGCCGCCCATGCCGCCCATGCCGCCCATGCCGCCGCCGCCGCCGCCGGCAGGCTTCTCGTCCTTCGCCTTCTCGACCACAGCGCATTCGGTGGTGATGAGGAGGCCGGCCACGGAGGCCGCGTTCTGGAGGGCCGTACGGACCACCTTGGCGGGGTCGATGACGCCCATCTCGATCATGTCGCCGTAGACCTCGGTCGCCGCGTTGTAACCGAAGTTACCGGTCGACTCGCGGATGCGGTTGATGACGATGGAGCCGTCGATGCCGGCGTTGGCCGAGATCTGACGGAGGGGCTCTTCGACGGCCCGCTTGAGGATGGCGATACCGAAGTCGCGCTCATCGCCGAACTTGATGTCGTTGAGGACGTGGGAGGTGCGGATGAGCGCAACGCCGCCGCCGGCGACAATGCCCTCTTCTGCAGCCGCGCGGGTGGCGGCGAGCGCGTCGTCGACGCGGTCCTTCTTCTCCTTCATCTCGGTCTCGGTGGCAGCGCCAACCTTGATGACCGCAACGCCGCCGACAAGCTTGGCGAGACGCTCCTGGAGCTTCTCCTTGTCGTAGTCGCTCTTGGTCTCTTCGATCTGCGAGCGGATCTGCTTCACGCGGCCGTCGATGGCCTCGCGCTCACCGAAGCCGTCGATGACGGTGGTGTTGTCCTTGGTGATGCGGACCTTCTTGGCGCGGCCAAGGTCGGAGAGCGTCACATTCTCGAGCTTCATGCCGAGGTCTTCGCTGATGACCGTACCGCCCGTGAGGACGGCGATGTCGCCGAGCATGGCCTTGCGGCGATCGCCGAAGCCGGGCGCCTTGACGGCGGCGACGTTCAGCGTGCCACGGAGCTTGTTGACGACGAGGGTGGCGAGCGCCTCGCCCTCGATCTCCTCGGCGATGATGATGAGGGGCTTGCCGCTGCGGGCCGCCGCCTCGAGGACGGGGAGAAGGTCGCGCATGTTCGACACCTTCTTCTCGTAGAGGAGAATGAAGGGGTCATCGAGCTCGGCCGACATGCGGTCTGCATCGGTGACAAAGTAGGGCGACACGTAGCCACGGTCGAACTGCATGCCCTCGACAACCTCGAGCTCGGTCTCCATGCCCTTGGCCTCTTCGACGGTGATGACGCCGTCGGAGCCAACCTTCTCCATCGCCTTGGCGATGAGGTTACCGATGGTCTCGTCGCCGTTGGCCGAGATGGTGCCGACCTTGCCGATCTCCTGGGGATCGCTGGTGGGCTTGGCCGACTTCTTGATCTCGGCGATGATCGCCTCGACGCCGGCGTCGATGCCGCGCTTGAGCGACATGGGGTTGTGGCCGGCAGAGACAAACTTCACGCCTTCGCGGAAGATGGCCTCGGCAAGGACCGTCGCGGTCGTGGTGCCGTCGCCGGCAACATCGGCCGTCTTCTTGGCGGCTTCACGGACCATCTGGGCGCCGAGGTTCTCGAACTTGTCGGCAAGCTCGATCTCCTTGGCGACCGAGACGCCGTCCTTGGTGACCTTGGGGCCACCGAAGGACTTCTCGATCATGACATTGCGGCCCTTGGGACCGAGGGTGACCTTGACCGACTTGGCAAGGATGGTGACGCCGCGAAGCATGCGACGACGGGCTTCTTCCTTGAAGATGATTTCTTTGGCAGACATAACTGACCTCGTTGAGGAGTGGGTTTACGGAGGGGTGGGCGACTAGCCGAGCACCGCGAAGATATCTTCCTCGCGGAGGAGCGTGTGCTCGACGCCGGCGATGTTGACCTCGGTGCCCGAGTACTTGCCGAAGAGGACGCGGTCGCCGATCGCGACGTTGAGGGCGATGCGCTCACCCTTGTCGAGCTTGCCGGGACCGACGGCGATCACGGTGCCCTCTTGGGGCTTCTCCTTGGCGGTGTCGGGGATGATGATGCCGCCGGCGCTGCGCTCTTCGCTCTCAATGCGCTTGACGAGGACACGGTCGTTGAGGGGCTTCACATTCATGGCTCGTTCTCCTTCTCAAGGGATGCTTGGTGGGCGGCCGCCGCGACTGCGATGGCAACCCGGTTATGTGGGTGGCCGCGTTGGTAGGCACCGGACGCAGGGTGTCAAGCACGGCGCTCACTCTCGATGCTCGACCGGCGTCAGCCTGGTCAGAGGGGAGGATCGAAGGCGGTGATCTTTCGCGCAGGATCTTTCTTACGATCTGTCGCCTAAACCATTGTGGAGGCGCCCGTTTCGGCACTTTTCCACAGGCGTCACTCTTCTGAAACCCTGCTGTTGCATTGTTGGAAAAGACGGGTTTTCAGATACTTACAATCTCGCCTCGCAGCCGCAAAGACTGGCTCCCGCCGTTGAATGTTGCCGCTCCACTTGGCTAGCACGCTCCTCCCCGGTCTGCGCGCAACCCTGCTCCACCGGTCTGACTGCCTTTGACCTCTCCGCAACGCGGAGACGGACGGATTGATGGAAGAACGCTGGAATCAGACCCTCGTGGCACTGCACGGGAAGTATGGCGAGGCCGCGGTGAGCGAGCTCCTCGACGGCTCCTCGGTCCGCTTCGACGCAGCCAAGGGTCTCATCGCCCTCTCGGCCCGCGACGAGGCCGCGGCCACGAAGATCAACCAGGCCTTCCACAGCGACCTCGAACAGTCCGCCCGTCTGGCCTGGGGCCGCGATGTGCGGGTTCGCGTCCGCTCGGGCGGCGTGGATGCGCCTGCCGAAGCGGCCATCGAAGAGCCCGCGCCGCAGCTCTCCCTCTTTGACTACACGCCCGAGCTCGAGGAGCCCTCGCTCTTCGATCTTCCGCCCATCGCTCCGCCCCTGCCAGCCGCAGTTGTGGCAGCACCAGCGGCCGCACCTGTTGCTCTCTCCGACGCACCGGCGAACGAGGCAGCCGAGCTCCGTATGAGGGCAGCCGGCCTCTCGCGCGGGCTCGACTTTGCCCACTTCGTGGTCGGAAGCTCCAACCAGTTTGCCTGGGAGGCGGCGCGGGCCGTCACCGAGTCGCCCGGCACCCACTACAACCCCTTCTTCCTCTTCGGTGGCGTTGGCCTCGGCAAGACCCACCTCATGCAGGCGATCGGCGCCGCCATCACCGTCAACAACCCCGAGGCGCGGGTCCGGTATGTGCATGCCGAGACCTTTCTGAACGAGCTGATCTCGTCGATCGCCGGCAATGCGATGGAGGCCTTCCGGGCCCGCTACCGCCGCGACGTGGATGTGCTCCTGCTCGACGACATCCATGTGCTCGAGGGCAAGGAGCGGACGACCGAGGAGTTCTTCCACACCTTCAACGCGCTGGCGCAGGCAGGGAAGCAGATTGTGCTCACCTCGGACCGGAGCCCGCAGGAGCTCAGCGGCCTGGATCAGCGGGTCCGCTCACGGCTCATGATGGGGCTGTCGGCCGACATCACCGCGCCCGACTTCGAGACACGCGTTGCCATCCTGCAGCGGCGGGCCAGCGAGATGCACTACGCCATGCCGGCGGAGGTGCTGCAGTATGTGGCCGACGCGATCCGCTCGAATGTTCGTGAGCTTCATGGCGCGCTGACCCGCATCGGCTCCTACGCCCGCATCCACCGGCTCCCCGTGACCGTCACGATGGCGCGCGAGCAGCTGCAGCGGGTGACCCGCGAGCAGGATCGCCGGCCGACGATGGAGATCATCCTCAAGCTGGTCTGCGATGAGATGGGCGTAACGGCCCGCGAGGTGAAGGGGCGCAAGCGGGTTGCCTCCATCGCGACGCCGCGCAAGGTGGCCGTCTTCCTCTGCCGCCGCCACACCGATGAGTCATTCCCCGCGCTGGGCCGCTTCTTCGGTGACCGCGACCACACGACCATCCTCTCGGCCCACCAGAGCGTGGAGGAGATGCTGAGCCTGAACCACCCCATCCGCACGGTCATCGAGCGGATCGAGCGGCGGATCGCTGCGCTCTAGTCGGCGCTCAGCGCGGTGAGGCAGTCGGCCAACCGTTCGTAGTCGCCCATGCAGTTGTAGGCCTGCGCCGAGATGCGGAAGAGCATCGGCCGGCCCTCTCCGAGCGACATGATGGGGAGCTCGATGCGGTGGCGCAGCGTGAGCTCATCGTAGAGCGCTTCGGCGGTGTAACGGGCCGTGAGCCGGTCGGGCACCACGAAGGTTGCCATGGAGGTGAGCATGCTGTCGGGCGCTGCGGGGGCGAGGCCGAGGCGGTCGCAGAGGTGGTCGCGACCGGCGAGGAGGAGGGCCCGGTTGCGGGCCATGAGGCCGTTCACACCGTCGGGGTGGAGCGAGGCCATGAAGTCGATGGCTTCGGGGAGGCAGAGCTGGGCCGTTGCATCGGCGGTGCCCGTCCAATCGAACGCGAGGTGGAAGCGGCTCTTGTCGGTGCGGGGGCTGTTGGCGCCGTGGCTGACGACGAGGGGGCGAACGGTCTCCTGGAGCGCGGACGCCACCCAGAGGAAGGCGGCTCCTTTGGGTGCGCAGAGCCACTTGTGGCAGTTGCCCGTGTAGTAGCTCGCACCGAGCGCTTCGACGGAGAGTGGTGTGGAGAGGGGGGCATGGGCGCCGTCGATCATCACCCGGATGCCACGGGATTCGAGCGGGGCGGTGAGGGATTCGACGGGGAAACGGAGCCCCGTTGCGCTGGTGATGTGGTCGAGGAGGACAAAGCGGGTGCGGGCGGTGACGGCCTCGAGGAGGGCAGTCTCGACCTCTGTCGCGGAGGTGATCGGGAAGGGGACCTCCGCGATGACGAGGCGGGCACCGCTGTGGTCAGCCGCCTGCTGCAGGATGTTGCGGCAGGCGTTGTAGATGTGGCTGGTGGTGAGCAGCTCGTCGCCAGGTGCGAGGCGGAGCGAGGCAACGACCGTGGCCACCGCGGTGGTGGCGTTTGTCAGCAGCGCAAGGTCGTTGGGCGAGGCGCTGATGAGGGCTGCGAGCGCGTTGCGGGAGCGGTCGAGCAGCGGCTCCAGGTGGCGAAACATGAAGGCTACGGGCTGCTCCTCCATGAGGTCGCGGAGCGCCTGTTGTCGCGCCATCAGGAGGCGGGGTGTTGC
>CAIQPA010000105.1 GCA_903873545.1 uncultured delta proteobacterium | reverse complement strand
GGGGCTGGTGCTTCGCTTCGGCGGACCGCCAAGCCCTTTAGGGGCGGCACGAAGTAGGTCGCCGCCCCTACCGCGCCAAGGCCGCAAATGCCGCGCGGGCCTCCGCCTCGCTCTCGTAGAGCGCCCAGGCTAGCACGCTGCTGTCGCTGCGGACCGGCTCGGCACCGCTCAGCGAGGTGATGCACCAGCCCGTGGGGGTCTCCCGCAGTCCTGCCGTCTGGACCACCCGGGCCACGCCCCACCAGATGCGGTCGGAGGGCGTACGGAGCAGCGGGTCGAGGAAGTAGCAGGCGTGGCCGCCAAGCCAGAGGTCGCCTGCACCACCCTCTGCGGCACCGATGAAGTACTCGCCTCCGGCGCCGCTGCACTCGTCCGAAACCTTGGTCTGCACGAGCACCAGCTCCTGCTCCGGCGCCGAGAGCACAAGCGCCTCCGCACCGCCCATCAGGGGGCAGTCCTGGGTCCCCACCAGCACGAAACGAGGAGCGGGTGCGGTGGGACGGGTGTCTGGTGCAGCGTCGGTGTCGAGCGTTTCCGTATCGGCCTCGGCGGAGGTGTCGGCGGAGGTATCGGCAGCGCCCTGCCCGCTCGCATCGGCCGCGGCGTCTGCTGCATCGGCATCTGCGACCGCGGCCTGCGCCGTCGTGCGACCGCAGGCGGCCAGCGCAAACAAGACAAGGGAGTGGGCAACCAGGCCGCGCATCAAACCTCCAAGAGACGGAGTTCGCAGCCCTAGAGCAGGGGCGCAAACGGGGCAACGGCGCGCGGGAGCCGGAGCTGGCAGAGCGGCGACGTTTGAGCTTGCGGAGCTCGCCAGGCCGTGCATCCTGGCGCCACACCGAAACGCGGGGAATCTCATGTCAGAAGCAGGTCACGGCTGGAGCTCCAACTTCCCTCTCTTCCGCGAAACCGAGCCGCGCGTCGTACGCGGACGGCTCCACGCCTTCCTCCCCGACGTCGACGCCTCGCAGCTCCGCGCCTGGGACGACAGCATCCCGAAGCTGCAGCGCGAGATTGGCGAGTCGCTGCAGGCCCATCCGGACGCAACCGAGTACAGCGCCATTCTGGAGTACCAGCTACCGCTCGAATTCCGGCGGCCCGATGTCCTCCTGCTGGTCGGCAGCGCCGTCATCGTCCTCGAGCTCAAGGGCAAAGAAAGCCCGTCGCAGGCCGACCTCGACCAGGCCGCCGCCTACGCCCGCGACCTCCGCTCCTACCACCGCGAGTGCCACAACCGAGAGGTCTATGCGGTGGTTGTGCCCACCCGCGCACGCGGCTTCGTCGGCACCCACGACGGCGTCCATGTGGTGGGGCCCGACGCGGTCGACGCCGTCATCGCGCAGTTCAAAGATGCCCGCGACGGCGCTCCGCTCACCGCAGAAGCCTTCCTCGACGAGCACGCCTATCGGCCGCTGCCCACGCTGGTGCAGGCCGCGCGGGAGCTCTTCGTCCATCGCAAGATGAACGACCTGTGGAAGTCGAGCGCGAGCACCGACCCCGCCATGGAGGCCATCTCGACCATCATCCACGCGGCCGCAGAGAAGAAGAAACGACGGCTGATTCTGGTCACCGGCGTGCCGGGCGCGGGCAAGACGCTCGTCGGCCTGCGGCTCGCCCACGCCAACTACCTCGACGCCCTCGCGGTAGTCCGCGGCGACGGCCAGAAGCCCACCGCGCCCGCCGTCTTCCTCTCCGGAAACGGGCCGCTCGTGCAGGTGCTGCAGTACCAGATGCGCAAGGAGGGAAGCGGCGACGGCAAGACCTTCGTCCGCGACGTGAAGGGCTACGTGGAGGTCTACAGCCGTCGCAAAACTGCCGTCCCGCCCGAGCATGTGCTCATCTACGACGAGGCGCAGCGGGCCTGGGACGCCGAGATGGTCATCTCGAAGGGGCACACGAACACGCAGCTCTCCGAACCGGAGCACTTCATCCAGTTTGCCGAGCGGGTGCCCGACTGGTGCGCCGTCGTCGGCCTCATCGGCACCGGCCAAGAAATCCACCTCGGCGAGGAGGGCGGCCTCGCGCTCTGGCGAAAGGCGGTCGAACAGTGCGGCGCACCGGGCGAGTGGGAGGTGCACGGGCCACCCCACCTCGCTAGCGTCTTTGAGGGCAGCCCGGTTGCCTTCCACGGCTTGTCGGGCCTGTCGCTCGACACCG
>CAIQPA010000104.1 GCA_903873545.1 uncultured delta proteobacterium | reverse complement strand
GAGAATTCGCTCGCCGCGATCGACCTCGCTGTGCGTCAAGGAGCCACCCGCATTGAGATCGATGCATGGCTCACGGCCGATGGGCAGGTCGTCATCTGCCACGACGACACGACCAAACGGTGCACCGACCGCGACCTCGTCGTCGCCTCTTCCACGGCCGCCGAACTGGCAGCCGCGAAGATGACGAACGGTGAGGGAATCCCCACGCTCCATCAGGTCTGTGAACTGCTGGCGGGTCGCGCGCGGCTCGACCTCGAGCTCAAGGACCAGCGCACCGAACTGGTGGCGCCGGCGCTGGCAGTGCTGGCAGACCACGGCATGCTTGCAGACAGCCTCATCACTGCCTTCGGCGAGGCCTCGCTCACCGCCTGTCGCAGCCACGGATTCCGCGGCGACCTCGGCCTCCTGATCGGCTCCGAGAGCCTCGTGCTCCGCCAGCGTGCCTTCGAGGCCTGGCCCTTCGCGGCCATCGAGCGCACGGGCGCCTCGTCACTCGCCATCCATCATCGCCTCGCCCACCCGCTCCTCCGCAGGGAGCTCCGTCGGCGTGGCCTCGGGCTCTACCTCTGGATGAGCATGAAGGACGAGCATGCGCCTGAGCCGCAGCGCGCGGCGCGGTACAAGGCGGCGGCGCAGGTGGGCGCCAAGGGGCTCATCGTCGGCCGCATCCCCGAGGTACGCAGCTGCCTCGATGCTGCAGGCTTCAAGACTTCGTAAAGCGGTCCACAAGCTGTCCGACACCGGGCAGCGCCTCTTTCACATGTTTTTCGCCCGTAGAGCGCAGGGCTTCATAGGTCTTGCGAAGTACCGTGTGCTCCGTCTTCCGGGCGCGCGCGTCGGTGATCGCGAGCAGTGTGTTGGCGGCTCGATCGCCACGCGACGAGAGGAAGCCGCCAAACCCTGAAGCCGTCGGGGCCGCCGCATACTCGGCGTGGAGGGGCGCGATCGCACCGGCAAACTCCGGGAGCAGGCCATCCACAACATCGTGAATCATGCGGCCGTTCTTGAGTCCGCGCACGGCCTTGAAGCCCTGCTTGATGGCAAAGCCGCTGATGCCGCCCTTGGACTCCACTTCGCGTTCAACCAGCGCCACGGCCGCGTCGACGATCTGCCGACGAACCGCTGCATCTCCGATGACCTCTGTCAGTACCTTCATCGCCTCTCTCCCTTCCAGACGGGCCAGTGGCTCGCCACCTATTCGGGCTGCTGCACCACCGCCACAACCACACGCATCCGCGACTGTACCCCATCGACATTCAAAAGCAGGTTCTCGGTCTGCTCCGGGCAGATGAGGAGTGTCGCCACCCCCTTTCTACCCTCTTCGGCCATCCGCTCCTGGAAGTCTTCATCGAGCAGCGCGAGACGAATCTCGCTGCTCCGGTCCTCTGCCGCGGCGATTGCGCGATAGCAGCGGCCCTGTTCCAGAATCACGGGGAACTCGGCAATCTCACGACCCGACAGCTCAATCTGGACCGGACCGAGCAGGTCGCGATGGTCTGCGTAGGGCCCTCGCCGCACCTCATCAAAGGCCAGTTCCGGCAGCCGATCCGGCGCCGGCGCCGTCTGGAACGAGTAGGATTGCACGCTCCCGCAACCTGCCGCTAGAGCGGCAGCGACCACCATCATCCCCAGCTGAAGGAGGAGGCGATGCGGAATCCTGTTTCGAAGATTCATGTTCTCGTCCTCTGCAAAGGAAACATCTGCCGGTCGCCCCTGCTGGAGGGGCTGCTGCACCACCGCGCAGACATCTCAAATCTCTCGGGTTCCTTCGACTTCGACAGCGCCGGAACCTCTGCCTTCCACCGGGGTGAACCACCCGACCCGAGAAGCACCGAGGTTGCCGCGCGCGCGGCTATCTTTATCAGCCATCAGCGGTCGCGGCCACTGTCGATCGAAGACCTGCGTCGCTTCGACTTCATCGTCGCCATGGACCGGGCCAACCGACGCTTTGTGACCGAGCTCGGAGCCTTTCCCGACGAACGGCTGCTGCTGGCCCGCCACTTCGATCCCGACGCCAGCGAACACGATGTGCCCGACCCTTGGTACGGCGGGCCCGACGGCTTCGAAGAGGTCTTCGCCATGCTGGAGCGGGCCACCGGCCCCCTGCTCGACCACTTCACGGCGACCGGTCCGCGGCTCCAGCCGTAGCGGGGTAAACCCGCTGCTAAACCACGCCGAGGGCCTACTGCAGCAGCATGTTGTAGAGCAGTTCAAGACCACCGTTGCCCAGGTTGCCACCGCGCAGCGTAAGCCGGAGTGAGTCAGAGCCCACACGGACAACAATCCAGTCGAGCGCCACCTCGAAGTCGTTCTCATCCTCCGCTGCCTGCGGGATGTAGATGCCTGAAACGAATAGATTCTCGGCGATGTACTTGCCGCCCTCCACCCGCGAGACCGCCCGCCCCGTCTGCGCATCGCTCTCGATGGTGAGCGAATCCACACCCACGCCGGGCAGCCGGTCGCTCAACAGCCCGATGAAGAGGCTACCCGCCGTCGCCAGCGCCTGCTGCTGCGCCGCAACCGCATCACCGCTCGCGCTCTCCTCCCGCGCGATCGGTCGGCCCGTCAGAAGCACAAAGAGCACATCCTCCTGCGGCATTGCCGGGTCCGAGGCGAACCGTACCACGGGCGCAGAGACCGTCCCCGTAACGGCGAGCGTGACGCTCGGGCTGCCGTCTGTCGCCGGCGGTAGGTTCGCTGCTACCTGAGCGCTCAGCGTGTGCTCCGCCTGGATGTCGAGCACCGCATCCATGGGGTTCTCGCCGACGCCGTCAAAGCTGATGAGCCCGCGCCGAATCGCAAACGACTTGCCCGCGAACCGAACCGTACCCTGCGGCAGTGTCACCGTTCCCACAGGCACGATGCTGTCGCCAACGACGGTGACATCGAGCCCGATCTTGTACTCCAGGTCGGCGTAGGTGTGCTCCACGCGGTTGCTGCCCGTCGTCTCCACATGCAGCCGGATGGGCAGCGACCCACCTCCGCGCGAGGCGCCAGACGCCTCGGCAAGCAGCGCCGGCTTGCGCTTGCCGACCTGGTCGGTGGCGACATCCTCCCCCACAAAAAAGACACCTGCGCCTGATGCCGTTGGGCCATACTCCGCTGCGTTGGCATACTCGGGCACGGCAATCTTGCTGTCGCGGATCACAGTACTCGCCGTCCAACCACTGGCAGCGCGGGTGGCTGCCGCCTCCACCTTTGCGGTGACGAAGATGGCGGTCCCCTTGGGCGCCGTCACCAGAAAGTTCTTGAGCGCTACAGAGAGCTTCGCGGAGGCAGGCTCCAACCCGGCAAGCAGCACCTGGCCCGACGCCCGAAGCGACGACCCCGACTCTTGCACCGACAGCTGGCGCAGCTCCACCTTGCCCGGCTCAAACACCACCTCCGCCGCCGCATTCTCTACACGGCGATGAAGCGCAGCCAGCGTCACGCCGAGCCCTGTCACGCGCGCTGCTCCCTCCACAACGGGCGCAGCCATCGAACCACTCACCTGCAGGTCGGTCGTGAGCAGCCCGACCAGATCGCTCGCCTGGCTGCCAAGAAGCGCGTTGCTCGCCACAGAGGCCAGAGGCATCTCCGCTGCGTGAAGCGAAGCCGTCAGCGGCCAATCAAGCGGCGCCGGCTTCTCGCCCTTCACCAGAAAGTTCATCCAGGCACCGTTCGGCACATTCCAAGCAACCTCGTAGGTGAGCGGTGAGCTCACGGCAGCCTCCGCCGCGGTCTGCTCGCCGCAAATCGTACCCGACAGGGCGACCTTCGCGGAGGTGGCTGAGAACTCGACCCCGACATCGGCGCGCCGTGCCTCGTCTGACGAGAGACCGCGCAGCACCGCCCTGCCGCGCAGCCGCGGGGCAACCAGATTCCCGGTTACATCGAGGTAGCCGGAGGCCGTACCGCTCACCTTCCGCAGCGCGGGGACGACAAGCCCGAGGCGCGAGAGGGAGACCGGCTCGAACTGCGCCCGAAGCTCCAGCGGGCGCGTGGCGCGCACCGCCTTGTCCAGGAGCTCGGCCAGCGGCGCGGCAATCGAGCCGGAGAGTTCCGCCAACGGCGCGCCCCCGTAGGCTACGCTGGCAGTCAGCTCCGTTCCTCGGTCTGCCAGCAGCGAGACCGCGCCGTCGACCGCCTCCAGCCCCTGCACGACCAGCCCCTCGACCTCACCGCGCGCCTCCAGCACGGGACGCCCGGTGCGGTTGTCCCAGCGCAACGAGCCGCCGACCGTGCCCCCGACAAGCCCGAGCAACGTGCGGAGCGCCTCGGGAAGCAGCGCCACATCGAGCGGCTCCAGCTTCAGGTTGAAGTCGCCCTGGGAGGCAGAGATCATCGCCAGTGCCTTCACGGGATCGCGCAGCGCAGCGCGCAGATCGATCCCTAGCGCTGTCGAGAGTGTCGCCGTCGGGCGGCCCTGCCACTGCACCTCCGCGCGCGCCTGAACGCTCGGGCCGCCGGCGCCGGCTGCCACATAGGCAATGCCCGCGGTGGTGGTGATTTCATCGAAGCGCACCGCAACCCCATGCTGTGAAACGGTCCCCGCAAGCCCCTCGCCGGTGAGAGCGCCGGTCACATCGAGCGCGTCGAGCCTACCGCGGACCGTACCCTCGCCACGCAGACTCCCCGCCACCTCCGATATCGGCAGGCCCGCCGCTGCCGCAAAGGGCGCGAGCGACAGCGGCTCTAGCTTCCAGTGCGCCTCCATCGGCCGACGGGCCGACCAGATCAGCCGCCCCGTGCCGATGTCGATTGTTACCGGCAGGTCGCAGCTTGCAGAAAGCAGCGCCGTCGCGCCTTCGGAAAGCCCGAATGCGGCGCCAACTCGCCCCGGCGCATAGTTGGCCGTCAGCTTCGCCTCGTAGGGCCCCAGCCCGCGCGCCGAGATCTCGCTCAGACCGACAGTCAGCTGACCGGTCGGCGCGCTGAGGCTGCCACCCAATCCCGCGTCGAGGTCGAGGAACCCCGCGAAGTCTCCCACGCTCTGCTCGCCCGCCAAGGCCAGCCCAAGCGCACGCAGGTCGACCCGCTTCGCCGTAAGCCGGCCCGCAAGCGCGCCCGACTCCTCCCACGACCCGCTCGCCTCCACCACGCCCGGACCCACCGCGAGTTGCAGCGGCGCGAGCGAGAACCCCACTGGCCGCAGCCCATCCGCCAGCGTCACGCCTGCACGCCCTTCGCCCACCAGGTTGACCGCCATCTGCTCGCGCGCAGCCGAGAAGCTCCGCAGGCGAACCTCTACCTCCTCCTCCGAGAGCGATGCACCTGCCGCCATTTCGAGCGAAAGGCCGCCGGCCGCGGAACCCGAAACCGAGAGGTCGAGCTCCCGCCCAACCAGCCTCGCTTTGACCTTCGTGCGACCCTCGCGCAGCCCTCCCATATGCACCTGCTCAAGCTGCAGCGATGCATCCAGCGGGACCCCAGCGCCTGTCTCCTTGTTCACCAGCAGCGAGAGCCGTCCCACCTGCCTGTCGCCCGCTGCAAGCCGATCGCCACGCAGCGCCAGCGCCACCTTGAGCTCCGGCCCGAGCTGCTCCCAGATCTGCTGCGGACTCCGCTTGGCAAGCAGGGAGAGTTCCTTCAGCGGCAACAATGCCTCGGCATCCAGCCGCAGCTCCGCCCCACCCGACAGCCGCCCGACCGCGCGCGGCACCCAAGGCTCTGCAGCGGCAACATCGGGCACCGAGGCGCGCAGATGGACCTCTACGCGACCCTCACGATCCAGACTGCCAGAGCCGTCGAGCTCACCGCCAAGCGCAGCAGCGCTCAGGTCGGTCACAACCGCCCGCCCATCCTCCACCGTGATGTTGCCGTAGGCCCGCTCCAGCGGCAGCCCCGCAAGGAGGCTCGGGCCCACATCCAACTCCACCCGCGCCTTCATGCTCGACGCTGCAAAACCTGCCCCTTCGACCAAGAGCCGCGCCGAAAGATTCGACCCCGGTCCCGGCAACTCCATCCACTCCTGCGGCCGCAGATGCTGCGCCACCAACGAGCCGCCGTAACGGGGCAGCGCGGCATCTCGCAGGTCGACCCAGCCGTCAAAGACCACCGGCTCCCCCACAGAGGCAGCCTCCAGATGAATCTCCACCCGCGACGCCGGTCCACCGACCCGCGCCGACATGCGGAGCGGTCCGCGGAGCTTCAGCCCTGGAACAAGTTCTGCGGCAAGCTCCGGCGAGATGCTCCCCTTAGGCAGCGAAAGTTCCACGCTGCCGAACGGCGCGCCAGCCTCCGTCGCTGGCGTCACCTGCGCCCGGAAACCGAACAGCTCCGTGTCACGCACAGCCAGCCTGCTCACCACCGCGCGCAGCCCCGATGCATCGCTGAGCAGGCTCATCTGCCGAAGCTCCAGCGGTAACTCCGCCTTCACCCCGCCTACACGCCAACGCAGACCGAGCCGCTCCAGTTCAAAGGCCGCCGCGCGGTCGCGCGACACCGTTGCCGCGCCCGAAAGCGTGAGCTGCCGAAGCGCCACAACCCGGGCGAGTCCGTTCCGAGCATCGCGAATCGATAGGCTGCTCCCATCCACCTTCAGCGCCTCGACCGAGACCGATAGCGGCAGTCGCTCCGTCGAAGGCGGGGAGGGCTTGAACAGCCTGCCAAGGTTGAGACCGCCGTCGGCCTCGATGACACCATCCGCCTCGAACCCCTCGACCGCCAGCTCCGTCACCACCAACCGGCGGCGCAGCAGTGGCATGAGGCGGTAGTCGACCCGCACCTTTGCGACCTTCACAACCTCGGCGCCGCTGCCATCCTCCAGCGCGATCCCCGAGAGTTCGAGCGGACCCCAAAGCGAGCCAGACAGCCCGCCCAACCGCATCCGCCCGCCCGCCATCGACCCGGTCACCGCGGCCGACACCTCGTCGCTCACACGGCCCAGCAGCCAGCTGCTCTGTAACGCCCAGGCGACAACGCCCGCCAGCAGCAGCGCCAGCGCAGACAGCACCATCAGGCCCCGACGGCGACGCGCCACCTTGCGCTCCGGCACGGGCTCTGGCGGAGCCTCCAATTCTGGCTCTGCCTGCGGCTCTGTGAGCAGGTCGCTCAAAACGCCTCTCCGAAGGCCATGAAGATGCTCACCCGATCGAGCGGCGCGTAACTCGCCGGGTCGGTCAGTCGGTAGCCCAGGTCGAAGCGGAGCGGCCCAATCGGCGTTGCCAGACGCAGACCGCTACCAATCGCCCACTGCGTCCCTTCGTCGTCAGGCGCGAGCGCAAAGTCGGAGCTGCCTCGACCGACGCCGCCGCCATCCACAAACAGCGTGCCGTAGAGCCACCGCTTCCCAATTTCGCCGCGGAGCTCCACATTGCCCAGCCACGACGCGTAGCCGCCGACGGGCACCGCCGAACAGCGCTCCGAAACCGTCGGCCGCGAGAGGCAGCTCGGATCGTAGCTGACCGCTGCGCCCGTCACCGCAGTCACGCTCGACGGCTCCGCATAGTCGTTCGGCCCAAGCCGCCCCTGCGGAAAGCCGCGAACGCTGTCGCCGCCGCCCAAGTAGTAGCGCTCGGTGCGCGGGACGTCTGCGCCGCCAAGCTCCACCAGCAGCCCGGCTTTGGCCCGCGCGGCCAGAACGAGGCGCCGATGCAGCGGCCTGAAGTAGCGGAACTCCGGCGTCATCCGGAGGTAGCTCGTGTCGCCCACCAGGACGCTCTCCGACACTTTCCCCTCCACCTGCGCAAGGTAGCCGGAGCGGGTCGCGAGCGGGTCATCACGGCGGTCGCGCCGCAGCGCCCAGGTCACCGCGCCGAGACTAAACTGGGCCGGCAATTCCAAGCTCGACGAGCCCGATGCACCATCGAGTTTGTCGTCCGGGATGAAGAAGACATCCACCGCGTAGCCGAGGTCGGCCCGCAGCCAGCGGCCGAACTGGCGCGAGACCGAGATCTCCGCACCGGGATTCCGGTAGGCGTAGCCGGGCTCGATTCCGGCATCGAACCGCACCGAGGTGGAGAGGTCGTAGAGGCTGCCAGCCAGCTGCGGCGTCACGAGCGCGGTCTTCACCGAGCCGATCAGGTCGTTCTGCGCCTCGACCGCGTCGAGTTTCTCGGTCGAAAGGCCCAGCAGCGAGAAGCCGTTGGCCAGCCACGCATACCCCAGCCTGCCCTCCACATCGACCCGGTTGAGCGGCGCCAGCACACCCCGCCAGAGCGCAGCCCCCTTGGTGTAGGTCTCGGTCCGCCCCGTCTCCACGCCAGCGCCGAGACCGAACTTCAGCGTTGCCGCAGCCGACTCCGTCACCCGCACCCGCACCACAACGTTGGGGTCCATCGCACGCAGCTTCACCCCCTCGCCCGCCGCCACCTCCACGGGCGCGGCGACAGGTCGCGACTGAACGCGCACCTCCGCCCATACATCGCCAGGATGCTGCCGCGAGACCTCCGCCCAGACGCCCTCGTCGAGCGCCGAGATGTCTGTCTCCGGTAGCACCGCCTCCACCTCTACAAGGCCGAAGACAGACAGCCGGTAGAGGTCAAACTGGGCATCCCGCAACAGCGACTGCCGGAAGACCTCGCCGCGCCGGATCTGGATGGATTGCGCGACCAGCGCATCAGGAATGCGGCTGTTGCCCTCCACCTCCAGCCGTCCGAAGACACAGGCTGGGCCGCGATCCCAGAAGAAGTAGACCTGCACCTCGTGGCGCTCACGATGAACAAAGGAGCGCGACTCCACCCGCGCATAGGCATACCCGTTCTCCTGCAGCCGCGTCCGGATGATCTGCGCGGTCCGCGCAAGCTCCTCCTCGCTGAAGCGGCGGCCCCGCTCCACCGGCAGACCGGCCAGCAGCACCCGAAGATCGACCTGCCCCACCGAGCGCCGGTCAAACTGCACCTCTGAGATCAGGCTGGGCAGCCCCTCTTCAACCGTGAAACGGACATCAACAGCCGGCTCATCTTTGCGCTCCGTCACCTCGAAGTCCGAAACCTTCGCATCGAAGTAGCCCCGCGCATGCAAGAAGGCCTCCACCCGCTGCACATCCGTTGCCACATCGTAGGGGCTGTAACGGCTCGGCGGCGTGAAGGGATTGTAGGCATCCTCCTGCGTCGCGAGCACCTCCAGCAGCTCCTCCTCGTCGAAGCTCTGCAGCCCCTCAAACCGAACCGACGCCACGCCGAGTTCGGTGCGTCCAGGCATGGCCGGCGCAACGGGGCGGCAGGCGCCGAGCAGCAGCAGGAGCGCGACAGCGAGCGCTCCCCAACCCCACATGCGGTAGGCAACCTTCAAAGGCGCTCCACCAGCGGCAGGTAGTCCGCGTAGGCGGGGAGAGGCCCCGTGCGCCGCCAACGCAGGTCTTCGCGCTGCTCCACAAGCCCCGCGAGCGCCATCTCATCGAGCTGCGACATCGTGTTCGCCAGCCGAATGAAGGCCACCTGAAACTGCGCCGGCCCGAGTGTCTCAAAGCTCTCCAGCACCGCACCCAGCGGCTCGACCGGCTCGGCCGCCTCCAGAAACCCGACCGTCAGCGCATACCCCGCCTCCAGGTAGCCCAGCGACCGCTCCAGCGCCCGCCCCAAACCAACGCTCGGCCGCCCATGACCCGGCAGAATGAGCGCCGGTTCAGGCGCCTGCTGCCAGCGCTGCAGCGTCGCTCGATAGCTCGTGATGTTGTCACCGATTCGTTCGAGGAGCGGCGTCGGAAGACCGAGCACGATGTCGCCTGTCACGAGCCGATCGCAGGCCTCGTCATGCCAGACGCAGTGAAACGGATCGTGGCCCCGCGCATCCTCGCACCGAAAGCGCCGACCTCCCACGGTGACCGCCTCGCCGAAGGCCACGCCAACCGCCCCATGCAGCAGCCCATCACCACCTTGGCGGAAGGCCTTGCCAGACCGACCGCTCGACAGCTGCCGAAGCCGCTCCATCCACTCCGATGGTGCCATCCGGCGACCCAACCAGACCCGCCAGCTCTCGCAGGCGTCGTAGTAGTCGTAGTAGTTCTCGAAGGCTGGCCGCGTCCCCTCCCACACATACTGCGGGCAGCCCCAGGCGTCGCCCAACGAGACCCCGCCGCCCATGTGGTCCTCATGGGTGTGGGTGTAGAAGACCGCGGCCACCTCCGCCGGCCCAACGCCGAGCTCCGCAAGGCAGGCGCAGAGCTGGTCGGTCGAGTAGGTGAAACCGCTGTCGAACAGCACCCAGCCCGCACCCGTCTCCATGGCATAGACGTTGACCGGCGCCAGCGTCGGGGAGACCAGTCGAAACCGCACAAGGCCGGGCTCCAGCCGCTCGACCGCGCTGCTCATGTTTCTGCGCTCCGCTCCGTGCTCGCTGCACGACCACGCGCCACAATCCGCGGGAGCCGCGCCAGCAGTTCGTCCACCTCGTCATCGGTCGTTAGCAGGCTGAGCCCGAACCGAACCGAGCCGTGGAGGTAGCGCTCCGATAGGCCGAGCGCCGTGAGCACATGGCTCGGCTCCTTCACATTCGACTGGCAGGCGGAGCTGCTCGAGGCTGCGATCTCCACCTCGTCCAAGAGCTGCAGCATGGCCTCGCCCGAGCTGTCTTCAAACGAGACATTCAGCGTGGTCGGAAGCCGCGGCTGACCACCGCCGTTCACCACGACCCGGTCAATGCCGCCGAGGATTGACTGCTCCAGCCGGTCGCGCAGCGCAGCCACAGCCCCGTAGGCTCCCTCTTCGAGCCGGCGCCGCGCCAGATAGCTCGCCATGCCCAACCCGACGATGCCCGGCACATTCTCGGTCCCTGAGCGGATGTCCCACTGCTGACCGCCGCCGACCAGCTGCGCAACGATGGGCGCACCTCGCCTCACAGCCAACGCACCAATGCCTTTGGGCCCATGAAACTTGTGGGCGCTCAGCGCGAGGTAGTCCACGCCAAGCCTCCGCGCATGAACCGAGATTTTTCCAACAGCCTGCGTCGCGTCGCAGAGCAGAAGCGCGCCACGCGCCTTCGCCGCCGCCGCAATCTCGGCGATCGGGAAGATGACCCCTGTCTCGTTGTTCGCCAGCATGGTGGCAACCAGCAGCGTGTCGTCGCGGAGCGCGGATGCCACCTCGCCGGCCGTCAACCCACCCGACGACGAGACGGGAAGAACCGTCACCTCGTACCCTTGCGCCCGCAGCCGCTCGATGGGGTGAAGCACCGCGTGATGCTCCACCGACGAGACAACAATGTGGCGCCGCTCAGGCCGCGCCGCCGCCGCACCGAAGATGGCCAGGTTGCAGGCCTCCGTCGCCCCGGAGGTAAAGACAATCTCTTCGGGCCGGCTGCCGATGAGCCGCCCCACCGCAACCCGCGACTGCCGCAGCGCCTCGCGCGACTGCTCCGCAAAGAGGTGGATGCTCGACGGATTGCCATACAGCTCGCAGAAGTAGGGCATCATCGCAGCCAGCACCTCCGGCAGCAGACGAGTCGTGGCGTTGTTGTCCAAGTAGATCATCGCTCTACCCCGTGATCTCAATCATGCGCTGGAGCGAGAGCCTTGCCCCATCCGCGATCCGCTCTGGCACCTTCACCACATTGACGACCCGACCCTCGGCCAGTTCGTCCAACACCCAGAGGAGGTAGTTCGGACGGATGCGGTACATGGTCGCACAGAGACACTGAAAGGGGCTCAGCGAGGCGATGAACCGGTCGGGCATGAGCGCCCGCAGCCGGTGCACCAGGTTGATCTCCGTCCCCACAGCCCAGGCTGTGCCCGGCGGGCTGTTTCGGATGGTCTCGATGATGAAGTGGGTCGAGCCCGCCTCATCCGCAGCCTGCACCACCTCGAAGGTACACTCCGGGTGCACGATGATGCGGATGTCGGGACGCTCCGCCCGCCAGTGCGCAATCTGTCCCACCGAAAAACCCATGTGGACCGAACAGTGTCCCTTCCAGAGCAGCACCCGCGCCCGTGCGACAGTCTCCGGCTCGTGGCCACCATTCGGCAGCGCCGGGTCCCAGACAATCATCTCATCGAGCGGCACGCCGAGCGCAAAGCAGGTGTTGCGGCCCAGGTGCTGGTCGGGAAAGAAGAGCAGCTTCTGCCCCTGCGAAAAGGCCCACGACACCACCTTCGCCGCATTGGACGAGGTGCAGACAGCGCCGCCGCGACGACCGACGAAGTCTTTCAGGTTGGCAGCACTGTTGATGTAGGTGATGGGCACGATGGTGTCGGTCGTGCAGGCCGCCATCTCGTCCCAGGCCAGCTCCACATCGTCGAGGTTGGCCATGTCTGCCATCGTGCAGCCGGCGCGCAGG
>CAIQPA010000103.1 GCA_903873545.1 uncultured delta proteobacterium | reverse complement strand
TCCCGTGGAACGTTTTTGCCGACATCGGGCGGAAGTTCGGCTGGGCAGTGTCACACAATTGTGTCACGTGGAACAGCGCAGCCGCTCGCTCGCCTGTGGCCTGTTTCCCGTGGAACAGGGGCGCGCCCGGCTCTGCGCTGTGAGACGATTGTCTCACAGGTCACCCCGCTCGCGCAGCTCTTCGACCGAGAGCCCGCAGCCCCGCGCCACGGCGCCCGGCGCCCTGCCGAGCAGCTCGACGCCGTCGGGTGTGACGCGGCCCCGGTCGGCGGTCTGCACCGCGACCACCGTCTCTACATTGGCGAGATCGATGAATCGGAGCAGCCCCTCTTCGCCCTCCGCTACGGGCCGGCCCGTGGCAGGGTCGATGGCCAACACCCGGCACCAGGCCGGCGGAACCAGCAGCCGCTGCGCCGCGCCCGCAAGGCCGTCGATGACCTGCCGGCTGTAGAGCTGGCTCGAGAGCTCGGTCATCGAATACTCGGAGAGCATCGCCGTGTCCGGCAGCCCCAGCGCGGCTTGCGCCGCGGCATAGAGCTCGTCGCGGGGGATTTCGCGGCTCTTGCCCTTGAAACCCCCGGTCTCGATCAGCAGCGATCCCGCGGGCAGGGCGACGGGCGCCTCGAGCCGCTCGAGCAGCCAGGAGAGCGCAAAGGCGGTCGTGAAGACCACCACCGGCTCCTGCAGCGCGGAAAGCTCGTCGAGCGCCTCCGCCCGGAGCCCCTCGCTGCTGAGCTGCCACGGGGCCGCGCCGATCCCAAACCGCCGCTCCAAGTCGGCCACCATGTGCGACAGCGACGAATCGGCCACCTCCGCAGGGTCGAAGCACCACTTCACAAAGCGTCGGCGCTCGCCATCCGGCAACACCATCGCCGCAAAGTGGCGGGCGGCTCCCGCGTCGTAGGCCGTTGTCGAAAGCCGCCAGTGCTCGCCCCGCGCCCCCGAGGTGGTGCCCGAGGTGCGGAAGACCATCGTCGGCTCCGCCTCGCTTGAGGTGAGCCGAACGCTGCGGAAGAGGTCGGTCATGACCGCCGGCACCTCGCCCGCCGTCGGCTGCTCGGTCGTGAATCCGCGCCGCTTCCAGTAGGCCGCAAGCGGCCCGTTGAACTGTCGCTGGTAGGCCACAACGGCCGCGAGCCCCGCGTCAAATGAGGCCTCGCCCGCCATCACCCGCAGGACGACCTCTGTGGTGGCATGGAGCTGTTTCACGTGAAACACACCCCGTTGCAGATGGGAAGATGGCTAGGTCGCATCGGGCACCGCCTCCGCTCCCTCTGTTTCACGCTGCTGCCAGACAACGGCCGCCACGCCGGCAACCGCCACCGACGCGGCCGCCCAGGCGCGCGGCGAAGGCGACGCTTCGCCCCACGCTGCAGCAAAGGCCGTGGCAATGACAGGCTCCAGCAGCACCAGCACCGAGATGGTGGTCGCGCTCCAGTGACGCAGCGCCCAGAGTAGCCCGTTGTGACCGATAAGTTGCGGAAAAATGGCCAAAATAACCCACAGCATCCAGGTCTGCGACGAGGCGCCCGAGACGAACGCGTGGCCCTGTACCACCATCACCAGCCCAAGGGCCAGCGCCGCAACCCCGGTCGACACCACCGAAAGATCGCCCACCTCGTCTGTCTGACGACCAGACCGCCCTGCAAGCCAGTAGAGCCCCGCAAAGACAGCCCCAAGCAGCGCCTGAACCGCCCCTGTCGTCGTCACCGCCTCGCTGCGCTCGTGTTTGCGGCCCGGGAGGACCGCACCACGTAAAAGGACC
>CAIQPA010000102.1 GCA_903873545.1 uncultured delta proteobacterium | reverse complement strand
CGCTCACCTGGGGCCGCAACCTTCTGCTCTTCAACCTCGCGCTCACCGCCGCCAAGATTGCCGCCTGGTGGATGACCCGCAGCGCGGCCATCTTCTCCGACGCGCTCGAGTCGGTCGCCAACATCGCCACCGCCTCCTTGGCGCTCTATGCGCTCTGGATTGCCGCCAAACCGCGCGACAAGGACCACCCCTACGGCCACGGAAAGGTCGAGTACTTCTCCTCCGGCATCGAGGGGACGCTCATCCTCGTCGCGGGCGTCACCATCACCGTCATCTCGGTGAAGAACGCCTTCCACGCCTCCCAGCTCGTCGAGGCCAAACTCACGCTCGGCCTCGCCATCGAGATTGTCGTCGCCCTTCTCCTCTGGGCCTTCGGAACCGTCAGTGTCAGCCGCGGCAAGAAGCTCGAGTCGCCCACCATCATCTCCGGCGGAGAGCACCTCCGCGCCGACGCCATCACCACCTTCGGTGTCGTCGCAGGCCTCGTCGTCGTCAAACTTACCGGTTGGACACTCCTCGATCCCATCATCGCAGGCCTGTTCGGACTGGTCGTTGTACGAAACGGCTTCCTGCTCCTGCGCGACGCCATCGGTGGGCTCATGGACGAGGCCAACCCCTCACTCCTCGACGAGATTGCAAAGGTGCTCGAGCGCACCAGGCGCCCCGGCTGGTCAACCCCCCACCACACCAAGGTCCATCGCCTCGGCCAGACCGTCCACATCGACCTGCACCTCGTCTTTCCCCGCTTCTGGACCATCGAACAGGCCCACGACGGTACCGAGCAGGTCGAGGTCGCCCTCTGCGAAGTCTTCGGCAGCCGTACCGACGTGATGATCCACAGCGAGCCCTGCAGGCCCACCAGCTGCTCCCTCTGCGACCTCGCCGACTGCCACCTCCGAGAGGCGGCTCTCACCCTGCACAAGCCCTGGACCGGCACCGATATCGCCGCCACTTCACGCCTCTCACCACCGGTCCAATCCCCTTGATCGCCATCCTCGTTATGCTCATCGCCTCCCTCGGATGGGCGACCTTCGATGCAGCCCGCAAACACCTCTCTGACCGCATCCCGCCTGTCGCGCTCGTCGTGCTGCTCATGCTCGGACAGGTCCCCGTCTTCGCCATCTGGCTCGGCTTCAGTGTCGCATCAAACGGCGCTCCCGCGGTCGAGAGCGACTATCTGGCGCCGGCGCTGCTCTCCATCGCCATCAATGTAGCGGCCAACCTCCTCTTCCTTCGGGCCGTCAACCTCTCCCCCCTCTCGCTGACCATCCCCATGCTCAGCTTCTCACCCGCCTTCTCGGCGCTCCTCGCCTGGCTCCCGCCCCTGAACGAGACGCTTACCCGCTACCAGGCCGCAGGCGCAGCGCTCGTCATCCTCGGAGCCCTCACCCTCAACGCCGCCGGCGTCGCCACCGACGGGGCTGGAGGCCTCATACGTCGGCTCCGCAGCGAACGGGGCGTCCCCATCATGCTGGTTGTCGCCCTCCTCTTCTCGCTCAGCTCAGCGGTCGACAAGGTCGCGCAGGCCGCCTCGTCTCCCCCGCTTCATGCGTTGGTGCAGTGCCTCGGCGTGGGCCTGGTCCTGCTCGCCGTGCTGGTCCGACGCGGGCAGCTCGGCCAGCTGCGCGCTGTGCTGGACCACCAACCCGCCTTCGCCGGAGCCATCGCCGCCGGCGCTACCGCACTCGGCTTCCAGATGTCGGCCTTCGTCCTGTCGCCCGTTAGCACGGTCGAGACCGTGAAGCGGGCGATCGGCATGACCGCAGCCCAGGTCGTGGGCCGCATCGCCTTCGGCGAACCGCTCACGGCGCGGAAGTGGGTCGCGGTCGGCCTGATGTCGATCGGCTGCCTGCTGATTCTCGGCAACTTCTGATCCCAAGACAGGCAGAGGCCAAAAACAACGACGCCCCCGACCCCGATACCGGGGTTGGAGGCAGCGACCAGGTAACCTGCCCGGGGGCGACGATTAGCGGATCGGAAGCGCGCGCTCGATGGCCTTATCCGTGCCGTCGAACTCCTCGAGCACAACCCAGTGCATGCCCGAAGAACCGGAGCGACGAATCATCTTTACGGGGGTCATCGGCTTGCCGGAGATCGGGTCGAGCTTGGTGACCTGAACCTTCTTACCGATTGCCAACTTTGCTGGGCGCTTTGTTGCCATGACTTCGTCTCCTCTGATCCCGCCTTGTGGGCGGCTCGTTTCAAAATGGGGGGCACCCTCTAGCAAACTCTCCCGCGCTTGTGAAGAGATCACAGAACATGGTAGCGGCGGCTCCCGTTACCCACCAACGAGGCCCCACATGTCGCTCTCTGCTCTCATCTCCGCCGGCGAATCCATCCACAAGATCGCCGACTACCTCGACCAGCTCCCCGCCGATGCCCGGCTCAACGAGTCCATGGCACTCGGCAGCGCAGAGCAGTCCAAACTCTGGACGCTTGCCGCCTCCGCCGCCCCCCTTACCCTCGAACACTTTGTGCCGGCCTCCTCAGCCGACCGGACCGAAGTCATCCACCAGGGCCGCAACACCCTGCCGGTCTTCACCCGCTTCCAGAAGCGCTTCGCCCGCCCCGTGGACGGCAGCCAGCGCCTCTTCGGCTACAATGAGGGCGCCACCCGCCCCCTCATCGGGCCCGGCTGCTTTGTCACCGTCCCCACCGCTGGCAACGAGGCCTGGACAGAGCGCGGCGCCATCGTCGTCGACTACTTTCAGGTCCCCGACGGCCCCGTCCCGGACGGCTGGCCCAAGGTCGTCTCCAACTCCTCCGGCCTGCAGTACCTCGTCTATCGCCACACCCGCGACTTCATGCGCCGGGTCTCCAGCCACGTCTCCATCGGCCACGCCTGGAAAGAGGAGAAAGAGATGACCTTCGCCTACTTTGTCCTCTGCCGTGAATCCTGAGCCCGCTCGAATCATCTGACGACAATGCCGCCACTCTCGCGGCCCCGAGCCGGAGTTGAGCATGTCCGAGGAATTCGACGCGCCGCAGCGCATCGCCATCAACCGCGTCTACACCCGCAAGGGTGACAAGGGCACCACCTCGCTCGTCGGTGGGCAGGTGGTTCCCAAGGCAAGCGCCCGCATTGCCAGCTACGGCGAGGTCGACGAGCTCAACGCCTTCGTTGGCGCCGCGAGGTTCACTGCCCTCGAGCGCCAGGCCGACGGCCCTGAGTTCGTGCGCCTCGCCCGGGTCCTCCGCCGCGTGCAGCACAGCCTCTTCAACCTCGGCTCCATCCTCGCCACGCTGCCCGAGGATGTTCACCCGCGCCAGCCGCGCGTGCGCCAGTCCGATGTCGACATGCTCGAGGCCGAGATGGACCGATGCAACGGACATCTCGAACCCCTCCGCAGCTTTGTCCTGCCAGGCGGCTCCCGCCTCAACACCGACCTCCACCTCTGCCGCACGGTCTGCCGTCGCGTCGAGCGGCTCCTCTGCCAGCTCGCGGAGCATGAAGAGGTCGACCCCCTCTGCATCGCCTACGTCAACCGTCTCAGCGATGCCTTCTTCGTCTGGTGTCGGTGGGCCAACCACCTTGCCGGATCACCCGAAGAGCTCTGGGACCCCAACGCCGCCGATGAAGCCATCGACCCCTGACGACCGCTCCGGCGGACTCCCGCCGGATGGTCCGACGGCGGAGCTGTCTGCGGACCTCTGGCAGGGGCCGCGGCTCTGCCATGCAGGGCTGCTTGGGTGCGAGAGCTGCGCCCGCCTGACCGCCTTCCGACGCACTGAACATGCAGTCAAGGGCCCCAACGCGCTTAGCGGCGCCCGCTACTGGTCGCGTCCCGTCCCCCTCTTCGGAGACCCAGACGCACGACTCCTCCTGCTCGGCATGGCGCCCGGCTACCACGGCGCCAACCGCACCGGCACCCCCTTCTGCGGCGATGTCTCCGGGCGCCTCCTCTACGGCGCACTGCATGACCTCGGACTCTCCTCGCACGCCGATCCGGAGGTCGGCGGACTGCAACTCCGGCTCCGCGGCGCCGCCATCACCAACGCCGTGAAGTGCGTGCCTCCGCTCAACGCCCCCACCCCCGACGAGCGGCGCGGCTGCGGCAGCTGGCTGCAGGCAGACCTCGCCGCGCTCCCCAACCTCCGTTGGATCGTCGCCTTCGGCCACATCGCCCACGACGCCCTCTTGGACTACGCAGCGATGCGGAGCCCGGGGCTTCGGCGCACAGCCCATCTCTTCGGCAACGGGCGGTTGCACAGGCTGCCCGGCCTACCCTTCGGCCTCGTCGACTCCTTCCACCCCAGCCCGCTCAACGCCAACCGCGGCATCATCACCCGCGCCTCCCTGGCCGAGCTGCTCCGCCCGCTGCTGCAGGAGACACCATGATTCAGCCTCTGCCGCCCACCGCGACCACCCAAGAGCGGGTGAAACAGTACATGGAGGTGATCGCAGCCATCCAAGCCACGCTCGAGGAGGAGACAGACTGGACTGCTGCCATGGCAACCGTTGCCTGCGAGCTCCACAACGCCTTCGAAGCCTTTCACTGGACCGGCTTCTACCGCGCCGTCTCCGACACCCTCCTCATTGTCGGCCCCTACCAGGGTGGCCACGGCTGTCTCCGCATCGACTTCGCGCGCGGCGTCTGTGGCGCCGCGGCCCGCACGCGTCAGATCCAGCACTGGGACGACGTCCACGATGCGCCCGACCACATCGCCTGCTCCAGCTCGACCATCTCCGAGATCGTCGTGCCGGTGATCGGGCCCAGCGGCCGGCTCCTGGCGGTGCTCGATGTGGACTCCGATCTGCCCGCTGCCTTTACCTCTGTCGATCGAGAGGCCCTCCGAGATCTCTGCAACTGGCTCGGCCGCCGGTTCGAAACCACCGCCTAACGCAACGAAGTCCCTTCCTTGCGCCCACTTGGAGAGGTGAGTAACTGTCGCGCGCACGGTCCATGGCATCGCCTTTTCCCCTCGCCCTTGAGTTCCACATGCGCTCCGCAGCTCTTCGCCTCTCCCTTGCGCTCCTCGCCGTAACGGCCATCGCAACCGCCTGCGGCACAGAGACCGCGACGCGCGGCCGAGGCGGTAGCGGCGGCGGTGGCGGCGGTGGTGGTGGCGGCGTGACCGACACGGGAACGGGCGGCTCCGACACGGGCGGCTCCGATACCGGGACCGACACGACGCCTGTCGACTGTCACGATGAACTCACCTCTGGGCCCGCCGGCGGCGATATCTGTTTCTCCTGCACCAGCGACGCCTGCGCCACCGAGGTGGCGGCCGCCTACGGCGCCGGCTTCCCCACCGTGATCGGAGGCGCTTGCGCCTCGCTCTACACCTGCCTCCTGGCCTGCCCGTGCGACACTGCTGACCCCAGCGAAATCGCCGCGGATTGCGCCATCGGATGCGTCACGACCACGCCCCCAGCCTGCCAGACGGCTACTCAGGCGCTGCAGGCCTGCCAGGAAAACAGCTGCGCCACTGAGTGCGCCGAACCGGTCTCGACCTGCGGCGATGGCGTCGTCGATACCGGTGAAGAGTGCGACGGGGCGGACCCTGCCTGCACCGACCTCGGCTTCACCGGCGGCTTCGCCTTCTGCGGCGCTGACTGCACCATCGACACCCGTGGCTGCTCCAACAACACGGAGAGCTGCGGCAACGGAGTCGTCGACATCGGCGAGGCCTGCGACGGCAACAACCTCCAGGGCAGCGACTGCACCGACTTCGGCTACACAGGCGGCACCCTCTCCTGCAACGCCGGTTGCGGCCTCGACTACAGCAGCTGCACGGAGACCACCCCCAATGTCTGCGGCGACGGCGTCATCGCCGGTGGCGAACAGTGCGAGGGCAACAACCTCGCCGGCGAGAGCTGTGCCTCGCTCGGCTACAGCTCCGGCACCCTCCGCTGCAGCGGCTGCACCTTCAACGTCTCCTCGTGCGTTGCCGATGGACCGGTCTGCGGCAACGGCATCATCGAGTCGGGCGAGACCTGCGACGGCTCCAATGTGAATGGCATCGACTGCTTCGACTTCGGCGCGACCGCAGGAACGGTCCGCTGCACCAGCGACTGCCTCAACTACGACGCATCGGGCTGCACGGCCGACGCGGTCTGCGGCGACAGCGTCGTCAACGGTACCGAAACGTGCGACGGTTTCGAGTTCGGCGGCGACTCCTGCTTCGCACAGGGCTTTGTGAGCGGATCCCTCTCCTGCTTCTCCGACTGCAGCACCGACTACAGCGGCTGCAGCAACACTGCGGTTGACCTCTGCGACCCCTTCAGCGCTACCACCCTCCGCACACCTGCCACGCGCAACGACAGCTTCACGGGCGGCGAGCCCACCGACGGCCCCCGCGGGGGAAGCTTCTACAAGGTCTACGCCATGTCGCTCACGGCAGGCCGCAGCGTCAGCATCACCATGACCGCCACCGGCACTGTCTTCGACACCTACCTCTACCTGTACGATGGCGTGAGCTGCGGAGAGGTTGCCTCAGACGACGACGGTGCGGCGACAAACCAGGACTCGCTGGTACTCTTCACCCCGTCGACCACCGGTACCTACTACCTCATCGCGACGACCTACGCTGAGGGCGCGAGGGGTACCTACACCCTCACCACCAACTAGTCGAAGCAGGACGACGCCATGAGCACACCCGCACCCGCCGTCGAGCCAGACAACTCACTCAAGTGGGTCGCTATCGGCGTGGCGGTAGCATCGCTCATCCTCGGCATCGTTCTCTATGCCCGTTACTCCGAGTTCCGGAGCTACATTCGGACCACGCTTGAGCATCCCGAAGCCACGCCCTCCTGGCGTCTGCCCGGCATGACCCCCGAGCGCTGCGTTGACCAGGCCATGGCCTGGACCGCCTCCTGCCACGGCATCAAGAACCTCTGCGATGTCTACACGACACGGGTCATGGAGGAGTGCCTCCAGCCGCTCGATCTGACAACCTACTGCGGGCAGCTGACGCAGATCGAGACGATCGCCCGCTTTGGCCAGCAGGAGTGTCTGGCGCGCGGCGTCCGCCGCGAGGTCAGCGCCAACTCCTGCAGCAAGGCCTACAAGGCCATCGCCGAGAGCTGCGCCGACAAGGGGCGGGGTGCGCATCAGGGCAAGTCGGTGATGCCGTGACACCGTCCGGCGAACGCTTCTCGGGACTCCGGAAGTTCGCAGCCCTGGTCACCCTCTACACCATCGGCGTCATCCTCTTCGGTGCATGGGTACGGGTGACCGGCTCCGGCGCAGGCTGCGGTGAGCACTGGCCCTCCTGCCACGGCGAGGTCATTCCGCGCGCGCCGAATGTCAAAACCCTGATTGAGTTCACCCATCGCCTCACGAGCGGAATCGATGGCCTCTTCATTTTGGGCCTCGCGATCGCCGTGTTTCGCCTCACGCCCATCGGCCATCGGGCCCGCACCTGGGCCGTCCGCGCCGGTGTGTTCCTCATCATTGAGGCGCTGATCGGCGCTGTCCTCGTCAAATTCGGCCTTGTGGCTGACGACACCTCGAAGGTTCGGGTGCTGGTGGTCGCCATCCACCTCGTCAACACGCTCCTGCTCGTCGGCAGCATCGCGATGGTCGGGCTGGCGCTGGCGCCCGCTCCCGCGGAGGCGGCGGACCGGAGGGGCCTCCGAAACACCCTGCTAGCCGGGCTCGTCTACATGGTGATCTGCGCAATGGGTGCGGTGACGGCGCTGGGCGACACCCTCTTCCCCATCATCTTCGGCGCCTCGGTCGAGCACCTCGTGCCGTCGGAGGCATCGGCCCACTTTCTGGAGCGAGTCCGGCTGATCCATCCGGTCGTGGCCGTGGTGGGTTCACTCTGGATCTTGCATGTAGGTGGGGCGGCGGCGGCGGCGCCGGCACCCACGCGGAACGCAGGCCGACTTTTGGTCGCCGGCATCCTCCTGCAGACCGTGATCGGCGTAGCAAACATCTGGCTCAGCGCCCCTGGCTGGATGCAGCTCGTCCACCTCGCGACAGCCAACTTCGTCTGGCTCGCCCTTGTCTGGCTGGCGGCCTGCTACAGCGCACCGGCCGTTGCAGAGGGGGGCCACCCAAATTTTCGTGCAATCGATGATGAAATTGCATAGGCCCACCTGCATGAATCAGGCGCCCAACAGCCGAGGCTTCACACTCATCGAGTTGATGATCGTCGTCGCGATCCTAGGCGTGATGGCGTCGGTTGCTATCCCGAGCTTCCTCAAGTTCATGATGCGGGCCAAGACGACCGAGGCCACGATGAGCGTGCGCAAGCTCTTCGACGGCTCGGTCGCCTACTACCTTACCGATCGCTACGGTCCGTCGGGCGCCCCCATCCCCAACCAGTTCCCCGGCTCCGTTGGTCCCATGCCGAACCCTGCAACACTGGGTCCACAGAAGGTAGTGACGGGTATCGAGCTCTGGGATGCGCAGCCAAGCTGGTTGGCGCTCAACTTCGCGATCGAAGATGCCCACTACTTCGCCTACCAGTACCGCAGCGATGGGCAGAACAACGCATCGACCTTCACCGCCTACGCATTCGGCAACCTTGATGGCGATACCGAGTTCTCCACTTTCGGTAGGCTTGCACATGTGGTTGATGCCAGCGTGATCGGATCACCGGGCATGCTGATCAACCGCGAGCTTGACTGACGGATCGCGGCCGCGCTTGCATCCGGTGCGACGCGACCCCACCTGAACGCGCCGGCTTCGACCGGCCTCCCCCGTGAATGCCTTGCAACAGTCGCTGCGCGATCTCATCGCCCTCTCCAAACCCGGCATTGTCATCATGTGTCTGGTGGAGGCCTCGGGCGGTCTCTGGCTCGCCCCGGGGACTGCGCCGTTGGCAATCTGGCTCTGGACCTTCCTCGGCCTGAGCCTGGTGGTCGCCTCCTCCAACGCATGGAACATGCTCTGGGAGCGAGAGGGCGACAAACACATGGAGCGCACCCGCAACCGGCCGCTCCCGTCCGGTCGCATGAAGCCGGCGACGGCGGGCCTCTTCGCGCTTGTCACGGGCGTCGCCTCGGTCTGGCTTTTCGCCACACAGGTCAACGCCCTGTCGGCCTGGCTCGCTCTGGCCTCCATGTTCTCCTATGTCTTGGTCTACACGCCGCTTAAGCGGGTCACCTCTTGGTCGCTGCCCATCGGCGCGATCCCCGGAGCCATGCCGCCACTCATCGGCTGGGCCGCGGCGTCGGGTAACATCGGTGCCCCGGGCGTGGTGCTCTTTGCCATTCTCTTTCTCTGGCAGATCCCACACTTCCTGGCGATCTCGCTCTACCGTCGCGACGACTATCAGGCTGCAGGCATCGTCATCGTCCCCGTCGTCATGGGCGAAGAGACGACCAAGGTGCAGGCGCTCGTATCGTCGCTGCTCCTGGTGCCCATCAGCCTGCTGCTGGTGCCGATGCAGGTGGCGGGCTTCTTCTACTTTGTGGTCGCCTCTGTCGCCGGGGGAGCCTTCTTTGTGCTCAGCATGCGGGGCTTTGAGCCCCACCCGACCAACGCCTGGGCGCGCCGTTTCTTTCTCGCATCGCTGATCTACCTGCCGGCGCTGACGCTGGCGCTGATCCTCGACGCCTGGGTGCCGCGGTGAGCGAGCAGCCTGCGACGGAGCAGCCGAAGCCGGCGCCTAGCGACGATCCGCTCACAGACTTCGCGCTCTATGCGCGGAGCAAGATGGGCCCATTTGGGCGCTATCCCTACGCCTCTGCCTTTGTAGCGATGGCACTTCTCATGACCCTGACCCGCGACTGCATGCGGCGTGTCCCCGAGCCGCCGCCCGTGCTGGGGCAGCTTGCTGCCTGGAAGAGCACCCGCGGGGAGCCTCTTTCGAGCGAAGCGCTCGCGGGCCGCGCCTACCTGCTCCAGGTTGTTCCCGCCGACTGCGCCGAGCGCGCCGCCTGCCAGCAGCCGGATCCCGTTACGGTTCGGATCGCGCAGGGGCTGTTTCACACCAAGGTGCCTGTGCCGGTGGTCGTCATGAGTGCAGGCAGTGCCGCTGCGGTGGCTGCGCAGACGGACGCCGAGCTGAAGCGGGCGGTTGTGGCGCCTGGAGATCTCCTCGCTGTTGCAGCCAGCGCCGCGGCAGTTGCCCAGGCGCCGGAAGGAAGCGCGGATGGCGACTTTGTCCGGCTGGCCGGCAGGATCCTGCTGGTGGATCAGGAGGGTCGCCTGCGGGGCCTCTATCCGCTGACAGGTGAGCATGCGGGAGACGAGGCCTACCACCGCGCCCGCCATGTTTTTGGGGAGAAGTATGATGGTCCGTTCGCTGCGGGATGCGGCGGATTCGGTCGTTAACGCGCGACTGTGCGAACTGCCGCAGTGCGACAAAAGTGGCAAAGAAATGTTGCGTGGCAGAGGCCTGATTGCTACACGCGCCCCACGCGAATTTGCCTTCGCACCCCATCTCACTGTGCGAATTTGGGGAGGCTAGGAGGCAGCGTGAGTCGGGAGCGACGGCAGATGGCCGGAGCCCGACGCGAGAAGAGCGGAACGTTGTAGAAAGTCGGCTGAATGAAGATTCATTCAGTTTATCTGTTCAGAGGTAGCTGTAGGCGGGTCAGACCCGCGCTGGTCACAATCGAGGGTAGTCTCCGTGGCACAGATTTTTCCCCGTTGGTCGAATCGGATCCCGCTTGCCATTGCGGCGGTGGTCCCCCTCTTGGTAGCGTCGCTTGGCGGCGCGCTGTGGTACTGGGGTTCGCCTCAGTTCACAGATGTTGGTTACCGGCCCGAGCAGCCCGTACCGTTCAGCCACAAGCTGCACGCGGGCGAGATGGGCATGGACTGCCGATACTGCCATAACACGGTCGAGAGTGCCGCCATTGCAGCGGTGCCTCCGACCTCCACCTGCATGAACTGCCATGCCAATGTGCTTCCGGAGAGCGCCAAGCTTGCGCGTATCCGTGAGAGCGCCAAGAACGACGTGCCCGTGAAGTGGGTCCGGGTGCACATGCTCCCCGACTACGCCTACTTCGACCACAGCGTGCACCTCAAAGCGGGTGTCGGCTGCTCCTCTTGCCACGGCCGCATCGACCAGATGCCCGTGGTGGCGCAGGCCAAGCCGCTCAGCATGGGCTGGTGCCTTGAGTGCCACCGTGCGCCCGAGGCCAACCTCCGGCCCGCCTCTGAGATTACCAACATGGCGTGGGACTCCACGACCGCCAACTATCGGGCAGATGAAGATCCCAAGCGCCTGCGCAAGGTCAAGGATCTTCACCCGCCCGAACATTGCTCCGGATGTCACCGATGACCAAGGGAAGCGTCAAAAACGGTCAGCCCCAGTGGCGTAGTCTTTCCAGCCGTGCCAACCCCGATCAGGGGTCGGTGAGGGAGTTCCCGGAGGGCGCAGAGAACCTCGAGCTCGATGGCGTCTCCCGCCGTCAGTTCCTGGCCATCATGGGCGCCTCCACCGCTCTCGCGGGCGGACTCACGGGCTGCGTTCGCAAAGAGGTGGAGCACATCCTCCCCTACTCGCACCGCCCCGAGGATCAGGCCGACGGTGAGGCCCGCTTCTTCGCAACCAACCTCTATGTAGGTGGCGTAGCGCTTGGCCTGCTCGTGAAGAGCCAGGACGGCCGCCCCTCCAAGGTTGAGGGCAATAAGGAGCATCCTTCCAGCGGCGGTGGCACCAATGTGTTCGCGCAGGCGACGGTGCTCGATGTCTATGATCCCGACCGCAGCCGCCACGCCCTCAAGGCTGGTGCGGAGTCGACCCTCGAAGAGGCCCTTGCTGCGGTGGACGCCGCGCTTGTCGGTCATAAGGGCGCCGGCCAAGGTCTTGCGATTGTCATCGACAGCAAGCCCTCGCCCTCCAACCGCGCACTGCTCGCCAGCATCGCCAAGCGCTATGCGGCCGCTCAGATCTACACCCACGATAACGCCGACCAAGCCAACACCCGCGAGGGCATGGCGCTTGTCGGTGTTGCCAGCTCCCACCCCGTCTACGACCTCTCGGTCGCCGACGTGGTGGTCAGCCTCGATGCCGACTTTATGGGCACGGGCGTCGATTCCGTCCGTCTGACCCGTCAGTTCGCGGGCCGTCGCAAGCCCGAGGCTGCCAAGGCAGGCGAGATCAACCGCCTCTATGCCTTCGAACCCGCCTTCACGGTCACGGGCGCATCCGCCGACAACCGGCTTCAGATCCCCGCCAGCCAGGTCGGCACCTTCGCCCGCCTGCTCGCCTCCAAGCTTGCTGCTTCTGGCGTTACCCTGCCGGCCGGTGCCGAGGCACTTGGCGGCACTGCTGTGCAGGCCGACGAGACCCTCACCAAGTGGGCCGACGCCGTTGCCAAGGACCTCGCTGCCAAGCGTGGCAAGGCGGTCATCATTGTCGGCGAGCGCCAGCCCGCCTGGGTGCATGGCCTCGCCCACCTCATGAACGTGGCCCTCGATGGCCTCACCAAGACCTTCTCGATTCAGCCCGATGTGGGCATGGTTCAGACCCAGAACAGCGAGAAGCTGGCCGAGGCCCTCACCAAGGGTGAGGTCAAGACGCTCATCCTCGTTGGCGTCAACCCTGTGTACGACGCCCCCGGCGCGCTCAACTTCGGCCAGGCGCTTGCCAAGGCCCCGCTGAGCATCCACCTCGGCTACCATGCTGACGAGACCGCCAAGGCGGCCTCTTGGCACATCCCCATGTCGCATGCGCTCGAGAGCTGGGGCGACCTCCTCTCGTGGGACGGCACGCTGGGCATTCAGCAGCCCCTCATTGCGCCGCTGTTCGAGTCTCTCTCCGACCTCGAGCTGATCGGCCGCATCGCGGGCAACACCGGCTCGGGCTACGACCTGGTGCGCGACCAGTGGAAGTCCGCCATCCCCGGCGACTTCGAGACCGCTTGGCGCCGCTCGCTCCACAGCGGCAAGTTCGCCACGGTCACCGGTGCCGTCACCCCCACCTGGGACTGGGCTCCGCTTGCAGCGCAGGTCGCCAAGTCAACCCCTGCGCCCGCGCCGACCAAGGCAGCACTCGAGGCTGTCTTCGCACTCGACAACAAGACCTACGACGGCCGCTTTGCCAACAATGCCTGGCTGCAGGAGCTTCCCGACCCGGTCACCAAGCTGACCTGGGACAACGCTGCGATGGTCAGCCCCAAGACGGCGCGCGAGCTCGGCCTCCGCTTCGGCTCGGGCGACGAGACCGGCAAGGAGTCGTCGGACCTCGTCAAGCTGACGGTCGATGGCCGCGAAGTCACCATTGCGGTGCTCGTCACGCCCGGCGTCGCCGACTTCACCATCCTCGTGCCCATGGGCTACGGCCGCTCCTTCGGCGGCCGCGTCGCAGCAGATAAGGTTGGCTTCAACACCCACCCGCTCCGCAGCACCATGACGACTGGCTTCCTCGCCGGCGCGACGGTCGCCAAGAGCGGCGGCACCTACCTGCTCGCCCTGACGCAGGACCACAACACCATGCGGGGCGACAGCGAGGCGGCCGACCGCCCCATCCTCCGCCACGCGGAGATCGAGGAGTTCACCAAGAACCCGAAGGTCATCGCGGCGCAGGACCTGATGAAGCCCGAGGAGCTCGAGTCGCTCTGGGACAAGTCGGACGGGGAGTTCACCGGTCCTCCTATCAAGTATGAGAACAACGAGAAGTACCCGCACCAGTGGGGCATGGTCATCGACCTTACCTCCTGCACGGGCTGCAACGTCTGCACCATCGCCTGCCAGGCCGAGAACAACATCCCGGTGGT
>CAIQPA010000101.1 GCA_903873545.1 uncultured delta proteobacterium | reverse complement strand
TGAGCTCCGCGAAGTCGATGCGGTCCGCGCGCGGCTCCGTGCGGAGCTCGAGGAGCGGGAGCGTTCGGTGCGGCTCCGGACCGAGGTGGCGTCGCTGCTCCGTCGGCTTCAGCCTGGCCACTTCTCCGCCTGACGCGCTGCGTGACACCAGCGGCTTGACGGTCGTTGCTCGAGCGTTCTACCGCCTGCTTCTTCACGGCTGCTTTAGGAGCCTCACGATGCGTCAGCGGTTCGCAACGGTTGTTATCTCTCTGCTCGCGCTGTCGGCCTGCGCCGATGAGAGCACCCCCGACACGTCCGGCGATACCGCAACCGATGTGATCTCGGACAGTGGTGCCGACGGAAGCGCTGATGAGGGGAGCGCGGGCCCTGTGTGTGAGCCGTCTGCCGGTTCGGGCTGCGCGGCCGATGAGGCCCTCTGCGGCGACATCTACACGCCGAGCGCTTTCCGGGTGACCAACCTGGTGATTCGCAAACCGTCGGGCGTGGGCACACTGCTCGCCAACCTTGTGAACCGTGATATCCGGTCAGGCTCCCTGCATGTGCTGATTGAGACCACGGAGGTTTCGGCGGCGCGTCCCGATGTGGATTTCCGCATGGGTGTGAGCCCAGGCTGCATCGCCGATGCCGGTTGCGCCGTGTACGGCTGGGACCCCAACGGGCTCGATGCGGGCCTCTCGGTTCCGCGGACCTCTGCGGCGGTGAGCATCGGCGCGACTGCTTTCGACGGTGCCGAAGCCTTCGGCTTCAACTTCCCTGTCGTAGCCGCGAGCGATCCGCCGGACCCCTCCAACCTGCTCTACATCCCGCTGGGCGACATCCGGTCGCAGGGGGTGGTGACCGAGGGGCCGGATGGCCGACTCGAAGTCTCGGGCAGCCTCAAGGGGGCCATCCTCAAGTCGGGCTGTAACGTCGAACTCGTGCTCGCGCCTGGCTCGCCCGGCACGCCCGTCTGCCAGCTGCTCGGCGGCGATGCGACGATGAACTATCCGCCCGGTGTTCCGGCGGCGGAGCGGACAGGCTGGATCTTCGAGTCGGAGTTCGAGACGGAGCGGGTCACGCTGCGGCCCGGAGCGACCTGCGCAACGCTGCCCTAGAGCTCCATGTGGTAGCCGATTTCGCCGCCGCGGCGGCGGTCGAACTGGGCAAACAGGGCCCAGTTGGTGTTGTCGGGCTGATAGACGAGGCCGACGCCGTAGTAGGTCTGTGAGGTCTCGGCGGTGCCGTTCTCGTAGAACCAGCCCGTGGCCCTGGACTGGACCACCTCGGTTCGCTGGGTGATGGAGGTGCCGCCGCAGATGGTGATGAGGAGTCCCGAGGTTGGAACCGGCTCGATGCCGATTTTCATGCCGATCGAGAGCTCCGGCGCGAGCTGGAAGGTGCCGACGGTGTCGAAGTCCCAGTGTGGGATCTCGTAGTCGTTGATGTCGTCGGGCCTGTTGCTGTCGTTGTTGAAGATGAGGCTGACCTCGCCCGCGAGGAGGCCGTCGATGGAGCGCGGGTTGCGCGAGGCCAAGCCGAAGGTGCTGGTGAGGTGAAAGGCCTCTGCGGTGCCACCGACGCCGCCGAGTCCGAGCCCAAGGAAGGTGCCGGCCTGCGCGGAGACGGGGAGCAGGAGGAGGGCGAGGATGATGAGGTTTCGCAAGACGGTCACCTGAGGGGGAGGAGGATCGTGTTGCAGCGGGCTGGAGCGTGGTCAACGCTCGGCGGGCGGTTTGTTGGGGAGGGGGCCATGGGCGGGGAGTGGGGTGGGCGTCGCTGGGGAGAGGGCTAGAAGTCGAACCGGAGCCCGACCGCGTTGGGTGCGATGGCGAAGCGGAGTCCGGGCTCCGACGCTGGTGCGCGCATGGCGGTCTCGATGGGGGTCAGGCGCGAGGCGGCTTCGTCCGGCGCTGCGACCAATGTCCAGATGCCTGCACCCGTGAGCAGGGCGGTACCGGCGATGAGTGGTCCGCCGACACTGCCGCCCAGGACATCGACGCCCGTGAGGACCGAGGTGGTGATGACGGCGATGCCGCCGTAGACGGTCATAAGGATGCCGAAGACGATGTGGAGCGCTCGGGAGCCATTGGTCTCGGCGATCTGTTCGTCGGAGATGAGGTCGGCGCCCACGCGGAGCCGCTGCCCTGGCTGCGCCGCGAACTGCGCGGTGGAGAGGGTGTAGCCGGCGGCCTCGAGGGTGAAGGTGTGGCCGTCGGGGGTGATGGGGACCTCGACCGGCTGGCCGGCCTGGGTCTGGCCTACGACCTTGTCGTCGATGCGGATGAGGGCACCGCTGATGTTAGCGGTAACCGTCAGGGTAGCAGGCTGCTTGCGGAGAACGATGGCGGGGAGCGTTGCGGTCTCGCCGGGCGAGACGACCACGCGGCCGCGCCATGCGAAGGCGCCCGGGGCGGAGACCTCGACGGCGTAGTCGCCGGGCTCCACGCGGAACTCGTTCGGCGCGCTGCCGAGCTCGCGGCCGTCGAGTGCGACCTTGGCGGGTGCGGGGGTGACGTCGAAGATGCTGAGGTAGCCGGGGCCTGTGGGCGTCACG
>CAIQPA010000100.1 GCA_903873545.1 uncultured delta proteobacterium | reverse complement strand
GTGCATGTTGAGGCCTCGACCCACCTCCATCGGACGCTGCAGGCCATCCGCGCCCGCGGCGTCCTCGCTGGCGTTTCGCTCAACCCGCACACCCCGCCCGAGGCGGTCGAGTGGGTGCTCGATAGCTGCGACCTGGTGCTCGTCATGAGCGTCAACCCGGGCTTCGGCGGACAGTCCTTCATCCCCTCCGCGCTGCGGAAGATGGACTGGTTCGCCAACCACGCCTCACGGAACAACCTCGACTACATCATCGAGGTCGACGGCGGCGTGAACACCGAGAACATCGCCAGCATCTCCGCTGCGGGCGCCTCGGTCTGCGTGGCCGGAAACGCCGTCTTCAGCACCCCCGACTGGGGTGCCACCATTGACCTCCTCAAGCAGCGCGCCGCCGGCGGCAAGGTGAAGTAAGATGAAGTTCGCAACCCGCAAGAACGGAACCCGCGACGGCGAGCTCCTGCTCATCTCCTCCGACGCCAGCCGCGCTCTCTCGCTCGCAGCGCTTGCCCCCAACCTGCAGGCGCTCCTTGACCACTGGGACGCGCTCCTGCCCCACCTGCGTGAGAAGGCCACAGCCCTCGAGGCCGGCGATGCAAACGCGATTGCGACCCCCTGGTCGGAGCTCCACTCGCCCCTGCCCCGCGCCTACGAATGGGTCGATGGCAGCGCCTTCATTCACCATGTGAAGCTGGTCCGCCGCGCGAGAAAGGCCGAACTGCCGCCCACGCTCAACACCGACCCGCTCGTCTACCAGGGCGGCAGCGGCGTCTTCCTCGCCCCCACCGACCCCATCACCTTCCCCACCGACGCATGGGGCATCGACTTCGAGTCGGAGGTCGCAATCGTCCTCGGCGACGTGCCGCGCGGAACCAAGGCCAGCGAGGTCGCGCCCTACGTGCGGCTCGTAATGCTGGTCAACGACACCACCCTGCGCAACCTCATCCCCGACGAGCTCGCCAAGGGCTTCGGCTTCTTCGTCTCCAAGCCTTCCACCACCTTCTCGCCCCTGGCACTCACCCCCGACGAGCTCGGCGACGCCTGGTCGGGCGGACGGCTCCATCTGCCGCTCCGCACCACGCTCAACGGCACCCTGTTCGGCGACCCGAATGCCGGCCCGGAGATGCACTTCAGCTTCTTCGAACTGGTCGAGCACATCTGCCGCACCCGCGCCCTCACCGCCGGTACCATCGTCGGCAGCGGCACCATCTCCAACGAAGACCCAGCCCGCGGCTCAAGCTGCCTCGTCGAGCGGCGTACGCTGGAGACGCTCGCCGACGGCGCGCCCAAGACCCCCTACATGACCTTCGGCGACAGCGTCGAAATCGCCATGTTTGACGCATCCGGCCGGAACCTCTTCGGCACCATCTCCCAGACCGTCGTGAAGAGCGACCGATGAGCGACGCGCGCGCCGTCCTCTACAGCTACTTCCGCTCGTCGGCCTCCTACCGCGTGCGCATCGGGCTGGCGCTCAAGGGCATCGACTACGAGTATCGGGCCGTGCATCTCGTGGAAGAAGGCGGCGCCCAGTACAAGCCTGCCTACGCAGCGCTGAACCCGATGCACGAAGTGCCAAGCCTGCTCATCGACGGCTATGTGCTCTCGCAGTCGCTCCCCATCCTCGAGTACCTCGACGAGACCCGTCCCGCGCCACCGCTGCTGCCCGCTGATGCCTACGGGCGGGCGAAGGCCAGGCAGCTTGCGGAGTGCGTGAACGCCTCGATTCAACCGCTGCAGAACCTCCGCGTTCTCAAGAAGCTCGAGAGCGACTTTGGTGCCGTCGAAGAGACCCGACGCGCCTGGGTCGCCCACTTCATCCACAGCGGCTTTCGTGGCATCGAGGCCATCCTGCGCGACACGGCGGGCACCTATGCCGTCGGCGACGCGGTCACCCTCGCCGACATCTGCCTCGTCCCGCAGGTCGTCGGCTCGGCCCGGTTTGGTGTGACACTCGAGGACTATCCTGTCCTGGCGGCGGTTGCGGCCCGCGCTGGCGCCCTCCCCGCCTTCGAAGCCGCACACCCCTCTCGTCAGCCCGACGCGCAGTAGCTGGCCCGCACTCCGGCGTTGACGCGCCAGCCGGTTCCGTCTAGAGGCGTCTCCCTCCGCTTCGAGCGGAGCACCCAATCGGGGTGTAGCGCAGCCTGGTAGCGCGTCTGCTTCGGGAGCAGAAAGTCGCAGGTTCGAATCCTGTCACCCCGACTTCCAAAACATCATTTCTAGGCGCGGCTACCACGGGCGGGAGGCCAGATTCGAAGGTATCGACCTGCTGTCGCGCCTTTGACACCCTCCACGCTGACGAGTATCCTCGCACACCTGTGACTATCGCTCGCGAAGTGTCTGGAGAGAAGCCCCATGCATGTCGAATGTCCCAAGTGTGGAAGTCTGTGTCGCGTCGCAGACGGCTCTCTCCCGGAGGGCGGCGCCAATCTTCGGTGCGGCTCCTGCACCACGGTGTTCTTCGTCGCGCCCGACGCAGCAGGCTCCGTCCGCGTTGTACAGGCCTCCGCCAGCGGCAACTACCCTGCGGCGGCCAACGCCGAGGCCACCATCACGGGCAGCCTGCCTGCCACCACCTCCTCGCCGGCCATGACTGGCGCAGCGCGCGCGATGACCGGGGTCTACGCCGCCATCTCAGGCCTGGGAAACGAGGCCTCCACTGACGCATCTCAGCCTGCCTTGAGCTCCGGCTCTGGCCCGCGCGTGGCCATCGACCCGCGCCTGACCGGCTCCACCGCGACGCTTCAGCCGCCCACCGAATCGGACGTCGTCCCGCCGCAGGGGGCCTGGCAGATCCGCGGCACAGACGGCATGGTCTTCAACTTCATCGACGCTGGCGATGTGCAGATCTGGCTCAGCCGCCGCGACTCTCATGAAGGGCTCAGCGCATCGAACGACGGAGGCAAGGTCTGGAGCGAACTCGCCACCCTCCCCTACTTTGCCAAGGTCCTTGCCGCCGGAAAACTTGGTGGCCGCCGCACCGGCGTAACGGGCGCCATTCCCCGCGCGACCGGCTCCTTCCAGAGCGTCGGCCCCCGCAGCGGCTCCGCACCGGCGCTCTCTGGCAACGCACCGGCCGTCACCGGCTCGCAGCCCGCGGTCACAGGCAGCCAGCCCAAGGTCTCCAGCAGCGTGCTGCCCGTCACCAGCCTAGGCAACACAGGCGCCCTGCCCGCGGTCACAGGCAGCAACCCCCGCGTCACAGGCAGCAACCCGGCCATCACGGGCAGCAATCCCCGCGTCACAGGCAGCAACCCGGCCATCACGGGCTCTCTGCCCGCGATTCCTCTCGACAAGAAGGCTGCCGCAGCCCGCCAGAAGGCCATCTTCGGCCTCATTGCCCGCCTCGTCGTCCTCCTCGGCGTCATCGGCGCAGGCTACTACGCCTACAACGCCATGTATGCCGAAGAGGTCCTAGAGATCCCCAACACACCCGCCGGAGACAAGCTCCGCTGGACCATGGCTGTCTTCAACCAGAAGCGCGGCGAAGTGACCGAGGACGAGGTCCTCAAGAACTTCTCCCCCGAAGTCACCAGCAAGGTCGCCCCCAAGGCGCTGGTTGACAACTTCCTCTTCCTCGGTCGGCAGAACGGCTTCTACGAGCTCGTCTCCATCGAAGAGGGTGCCACAGACCACAACCTCATCGCCGTCATGCGGACCACCAACCTCAGCCTGGTCGAACTCCGCATTGCCACCGACAACAAGCCGCCCTTCCGCTTCAAGTCGCTCGCCTTCGAAGAGACCAAGCGGCGTCCGAAGGGCTCGGGCTTCAACTAGCGCTTCGACAGGGTCGTCTCGATATCGAACCGGCCCGCGTTGAGATAGGCCGCGCCCCGCGAATCGCCGGTGAGCACCGAGGCGAAGAAGGCGGTCACCATGGCGGCCGTTGCCTGGCGCGCAGCGTCGTTGTCCAGATAGGCGAAGGGTGCGCGGCCCGTCATACGGCGACCTTCGCCGCACCCGGCCGCGAAGTCCGCCGTCAGACCGCAGATGTCCGACGGGCTCCAGTGCCCCGCATCCGCAAGCTCCACGAGCCAGCTCGGCGAGGAGGCCGCTGCATGGTTGTTACGGATGAACCGGTTGCCCAGCTCCGTGATGCTGTTGTCTTCACGGGCCAGAAGGAAGAGGGTCGGAAGCGGCAGCGCCGCCACCGTCGGGCCGGGTAGCAGCGGGCTCTCCATGGGTGCCGCCAGCGCCACGACAGCCTTCGTGCCTGGCAGGCGCTCGCCCGTCCATGCCGCTGTCGCCGCACCGAAACTATGCCCCATCACGCCCATCCGCGCGGCGTCGAAACGCAACCCCGCCGCAGCAAACGGACCGGCCGAGTCGAGGGCGGCTTCAGCCGTGAAGAGCATGTCTTCTACCCGCGTGTTGAGGAAGGCCGCATTGATCGGAGCGGGATTGCCCGCCTCGTGGGCAAAGAGGGTGTTGCCCGTATGGTCAGGCGCCACCACCGCAAAGCCGTAGGAGGCCAGCTGCTCGGCAACGGTGAAGAGTTCGAACCGGGTGCAGCCGTGGCAATGCGAGAAGAAGATTACGGGCAGCGGCTCGCCCACGGCGGGCGCAGCATCGCGGATGGCCTGCGTCGACCCGGTCGCGCACCCCTCCGGCGCCTCGGCATAGAGCCGCTCCAACAAGGCCCGCTCGTCCGACGTGGTGGCGAAGGCGAGCAGATCGGAGGCCGAGCCCTCCGCGACCGTCGGGTACCAGACCTCGGCGGTCCAGGCGCGCGCCCGTGCGGCATCTGCGAGCGGCAGGCTCCGAACCCCAACGCGGTAGGGGCCCGGTGCAGCAAAGTCGAAGGGTGCCGCGCCGCTGCCAGAGCCCTCCGCGTTGCCGGAGCCTTCGCCACTGCCCGCCCCGTCGCTGCTCGAAGCATCTGCGCATCCGCACACACCAAGAAACAGAGAGAACATGAGAGAGAGATGGCCCCACTTTTTCATTCTGACTCCCGCGGCCGTTCGACAAAAATCGGAACCGAATCCTCGTTACATGCCGCCAATCCGTTTGGGTTGGCGACCCGCTTGTGGTATTCGCAAGAGCTCCAACTCGCGAGGCGATTGTGTCGACCGATAACACCAAACAGACCCGACAGATCACCCTCGTCCGCGCCATCACGCTGCCTGGGCAGGAGCAGAAGTTCGACGCATGTCTGCTGGGTCTTGCGGGCCGCGACATGGGCCGACGCTTCCTGCTCGCGCAGCGAAAAATCTCCATCGGACGCTCGGAGCAGGCCGATGTCACCATCGACGACGACGATGCTTCGCGGCTCCACTGCGAGATCCTCGCGCATCCCGCAGGCGTGCTTCTCCAGGATCTCCAGAGCACCAACGGCACCAAGGTCAACGGCCAGCGGGTCACGCAGCAGCTGCTCATGGATGGCGACCAAATCCAGATTGGCGGTTCGGTCTTCCGCTTCACCCGCGCGAACCACGTCGAGGCCCACTACTTCGACGAG
>CAIQPA010000099.1 GCA_903873545.1 uncultured delta proteobacterium | reverse complement strand
GTGCACGCCTTCTCCGGCAGCGCCGAAGAGGCCGCCGCCTACCGCCGGCTCGGCTTTGTCGTCGGCATCGGCGCTGCGGTCACCCGCGAGGCGGCCAAGCGGGTGCGAACGGCGGCGGCCACGCTCCCGTCCGGCACCTTCCTGCTCGAGACCGATGCGCCCTACATGGCCGCGGCGCCGGCCCCCGCCGGCAGCGGCCGCATCGAAGACCTCGAGGCCGTCGCCGCTGCCGTCGCCGCACTCCGAAACTGCGCCACGGAAGAGCTCTACGCCCAGACCGCAGCGGTCGCCCTGCGCCTCCTTGCGCCCGCTTCTTTGCCGTCTCGCGGGAACTTGGGTATCGCCGCAGCCGACCCGTCGTGAGAGCCCCTGTGACCCGCCCCCTCAAGCCCGAACTCCTCTCCCCTGTCGGGGGCTGGCCCCAGCTCCGCGCCGCCATCGAGTCGGGCGCCGACGCCGTCTACTTCGGCCTCACCGACTTCTCCGCCCGCGCCCGCGCCACCAACTTCTCGCCCGAGGAGCTCCCCGAGGTGATGAAGACCCTCCACGCCCGCGGCGTGAAGGGCTTTGTGGCCCTCAACACCCTCATCTTCGACGACGAGCTCTCGGCCGTCGCCGACCGGGTCCGCGTGATGTCCGACGCCGGCGTCGATGCGGTCATCGTCCAGGATGCCGGCGTGGTCCGCCTCATGCGCGAGCTTGCGCCCGAGCTCCCCGTCCACGGCTCTACGCAGATGACCATCACCTCCGCGGAGGGCTGCACCTGGGCCGCCGGCCTGGGCATGGAGCGGGTGGTGCTCGCGCGCGAACTCTCCATCGCCGAGATCAAGGAGATCGCCGCCGCCTCGCCCGTGGAGATCGAGGTCTTTGTGCATGGCGCCCTCTGCGTCTCCTACAGCGGCCAGTGTTTCTCGAGCGAGGCCTGGGGCGGCCGCAGCGCCAACCGCGGCCAGTGCGCGCAGGCCTGCCGCCTGCCCTACGACCTCATCCTCGACGGCAAGCAGCACGATCTCGGCGACGCCAAGTATCTGCTCTCGCCGCAGGACCTGATGGCGGTGGAGCAGGTGCCCGAACTCATCGCCGCCGGCGTCGCCTGCTTCAAGATTGAGGGGCGGCTCAAGGGGCCCGAATATGTGGCCGCAACGACCGCCGCCTACCGCCGCGCGATCGACCTCGCGATGGCGGGGCAGTCGGTCCGGCTCAGCCAGTCGGAGCGCCACGAACTCGAGCAGGTCTTCTCGCGCGGCCTCACCTCGGGCTTCCTCGAAGGGACGCAGCACCAGGTGGTCGTCGCGGGCCGCTCGCCGCGCCACCGTGGCGTGCGGCTCGGCACCGTCACAGGGCTCGAGCATGGCGCCGTGAAGGTTGCGCTACAGGGCCCCGTGAAGCGTGGCGACGGCGTGGTCTTCGATGCCGCGCGTGCGGCCGAAGCAGAGCTCGGCGGCAAGGTCTTCGAGGTCTTCCGCGAGCGCCAGTCGCTGACCGAAGAGGTGAGCGACGGCGAGGTCTGGCTCACCTTCTCCAACAGCACCCGCCTCGACGGCATCAGCGTCGGCGACTGGGTCTGGCGCAACCGCGACGAGGCGCTCGACGCCGAGATCCGCGCCCGCTTCGAGCACGGCATCGTGCGCCGCGAAACCATCTCCGCCACCGTCACCGGCGCCGTCGGCGAACCGCTCCAACTCACCCTCCGCGACGAGGCCGGTCACACCGCCAGCGCGCAGAGCGAGTTCATCTGCGTTGCCGCCGCCAACCGTCCCCTCGATGCAACCGGCCTCCGCTCCGCGCTCGAGCGGCTCGGCGACACACCCTTCACGCTCGGAGCCCTCGAGGTCGCCCTCGCCGAGCCCCTGTTTGTGCCCGTCAGCGCCCTCAACGACCTCCGCCGCCGCGCAGCAGAGGGGCTGCTCGCGGAGCGTGTCGAGGTCCGGCGCCATCCCGTCCGGGAGCTCGCCCTGAGCGACCTGCTGCCCGGCCTCGTTGCCCCCGCCGCTGCCGTCGACGGCGCGCCCGAACT
>CAIQPA010000098.1 GCA_903873545.1 uncultured delta proteobacterium | reverse complement strand
GGTGGAGCGCGACGACCTCTACGCCGAGCAGACAGCACGCGTCACGGTATCCTGCGTGGAGGGCTGCGACCTCGCCGCAACAAGGTTCCCCGTCATGCTGGTGCACGGCTACTTCGGGACCGACACCTACTTCAGCCTGCTCGACTACTTCCACGATGTGCCCGACCGGCTGCGTGCGGCCGGATTCGAGGTCCGCACACCGACAACCGACGCCTTCAACTGGTCGGAGATTCGCGGCGAGCAGCTGGCAGAACAGCTCGACGCACTCTTGGTCGAGACCGGTGCGCGCAAGGTCAACATGATCGCACACAGCCAGGGTGGCATGGATGCGCGGGTTGTGATTTCGGGCTTGGGGTATGCCGAGCGGGTCGCCTCACTGACGACGGTGGCGACGCCTCACCGCGGCACGCCACTCGCCGTCGCAGACATTGCCTCGGTACAGGACTTCGGCCCGGACTACCTCGAGGGCACCTTCAACCCCGCCTACCCCGACAGCGCTGAGGTGAAGTACTTCTCCTGGTCGGCACGCACCTGCGGTCTCCTTGAGTTTGGATGTCAGCGAGAGCGGAATGGCGAGCTCGCGGACCCGATTCTCGCCCTCTTCCAGACCTCGCTGACGCTCCGCGTCGGCGACAACGACGGCTTCGTCCCGACCGCCTCAATGGTCTGGGGAGAACTGCTCGGCACCCTCTCTGCCGACCACATGGATGAGGTCGGACAGATTGCCGATGGCTCGCCGCGGAACGACCCCTTCGACCACCGGGCCTTCTACCTGAGCGAGCTCTACCGGCTCTCCGCCGCCGGCTTCTGAAGCGCCTCGCGCACGTGAGGCGCGGGGGTGCGCAGAGGTGTCTGCACGCATGCGCACAGGCTCGTGCGAGCGTGCATTATGCAGGCTCGCGTGCCCCCGCGTGAGGCCTCAACTCCGCTTGCAAACGGGGGTTTCTTGACTACCTATCCGCAACCCTAGCACCCTGCCCGCCCTTCTTCGGAGTGTCTGATGACCGTAGCCAAGACTGCCCTTGTGATTGTGGAGTCCCCAGCGAAAGCGCGCATCATCGGGACGATTCTTGGCAGCGGCTACCGCGTCGAAGCATCCCAGGGCCACATCCGCGACATCCCGGAGCCGAAGGAGATGCCGGAGAAGTACAAGAAGACCGGATACGCGAAGAACGGCGTCGACATCGAGACGATGGACGCGCTCTACCTGGTGCCGGCCGAGAAGAAGAAGAAGATGGCGGAGCTCAAGGCTGCGCTCAAAGATGCCTCGGAACTCTACATCGCGACAGACGAAGACCGCGAGGGAGAGGCCATCGGCTGGCACCTGTTCGACGAGCTCGAGCCCAAGGTGCCCGTCAAGCGGATGGTCTTCCACGAGATCACGAAGGAGGCCATCCGAAGCGCCCTCACCAACACGCGTCAGCTCGACATGAAGCGGGTCAACGCGCAGGAGACGCGCCGCATCCTCGACCGGCTCGCCGGCTTCGAAGTCTCGCCGATCCTCTGGCGCAAGATTGGCAAGACCGCCAAGTCTGCCGGCCGCGTCCAAAGCGTTGCCGTTCGCCTCCTCGTCATGCGAGAGCGTGAGCGGCTCGACTTCAAGATGGCCTCCTACTGGGACCTCAAGGCGAAGCTCGAGCACGACAAGATCGGCTTCGATGCCGACATCCACTCCGTCGATGGCAAGCGGGTCGCGTCGGGCAAGGACTTCGACGAGAAGACGGGCCTGCTCTCGGCCAAGACCGCCCTGCTCCTCGATGGCACGGCAGCCAAGGCGCTCGCTACGGCACTTAAGGGCGCACCTGTCGCCGTGAAGAGCGTCGAGCGGCGCGAGGCGAAGAACTCACCCTACGCCCCCTTCACCACCAGCACGATGCAGCAGGAGGCCAACCGCAAGCTCGGTATGTCTGCGGCGAGCTCGATGTCGACCGCGCAGAAGCTCTACGAGAACGGTCACATCACCTACATGCGTACCGACTCGACCAACCTCTCTGAGCAGGCGGTCGGCGCAATCCGTGCCACCATCGTGGACCGGTACGGCGACAAGTATCTCTCGCCCAAGCCCAAGCAGTTCGACACCAAGGCCAAGGGAGCCCAGGAGGCGCACGAGGCCATCCGGCCTGCCGGCACCCGCATGGCGACGGCCGAGGAACTCCGGCTCTCGGGCGATGAGGCCCGCCTCTACGACCTCATCTGGAAGCGTGCCGTCGCGACGCAGATGGCCGACGCGATCATCGCCTTCACCAATGTCGAACTCGCCATCCGGGCCTCCGACGGCCGCGAGGCCATCTTCAAGACCTCAGGCCGCGTCGTCCTCTTCCCCGGCTTCCTCCGCGCCTATGTCGAGGGGACCGACGACCCAGACGCAGCGCTCGACGACCAGGACAAGCTCTTGCCCGAGATGAAGCAGGGCGACGCCCCGCTCAACCGCGAGGTGCTGTCGCTCGGCCACGAGACGCGGCCGCCTGCTCGCTTCACCGAGGCCACGCTGGTCAAGGCGCTCGAGAAGGATGGCATCGGCCGTCCCTCGACCTACGCCTCGATCATCAAGACCATCCTCGAGCGCGGCTACAGCTTCATCAAGGCGAAGCAGCTCGTTCCCACCTTCACCGCCTTCGCGGTGACCGCGCTGCTCGAACGGACGATGAGCAAGATGGTCGACCTCGACTTCACGGCCAAGATGGAGGCCGAACTCGACGAGATCAGCGACCGCGAGGAGAAGACGGCCTACCTCAAACGCTTCTACAACGAGCAGATCCTGGTGGGTATCGGCGAGGCAACCAACGTTGACCCAAAGGCGATCTGCACCATCGAGCATGCCAAGTTCGGCCACTTCGCCATCCGCGTGGGCAAGTTCGGCCTCTACACCGAGGCGCCCGCCATCGACGACGAGACGCCCGTGCGGGCAAGCCTTCCTCCCGATACCGCGCCGAGCGAGGTGACGGAGGAGTGGCTCAAGCAGCTCATCGACCGCAGCGCCGCCAGCACCTCCGCGCTGGGCATGCACCCCGACAGCGGGCTCCCGATCTACCTGCTCAACGGCCGCTTCGGTGCCTACGTGCAGCTCGGCGAGACAAGCGACGAGAAGGGCGCCGATAAGCCAAAGCGGGCCAGCCTGCCCAAGGGCAAGGTGCCTGAGAGCCTGACCTTCGAAGAGGCCGTCGAGCTGCTCCGGCTGCCGCGCGAGGTGGGAACCCACCCCGAGACCGGAAAGCCGATCACCGCAGCCATTGGCCGGTTCGGGCCGTATGTGGAGCATGAGCGGGTCTTCGCCTCGCTTACCGACTCCGACGATGTGTTCACGGTCGGCCTCACACGGGCGCTCGAACTCTTCGTTGCCAAGAGCGCAAAGGGCGGCCGAGCCTCTGCGGCGCCCATCCGTGTTGTGGGCCAGCACCCGGCCGACAACGCCGAGATTGGTATCTTCGAGGGCAAGTATGGCCGCTATGTGAAGCATGGCGACATCAACGCCACGCTCCCCAAGGGCAGCAACTCCGACGACCTCACGCTGGATGAGGCGCTGGCGCTGCTCGCAGACAAGGCGTCACGCCCGCCCTCCGCAAAGGCCGGTCGCCGTGCAGCCCCCAAGGCGCGAGTCGCTGCCAAGCCGGCGCCCAAGGCGGCGGCCGCCAAGCCGGCTGCCAAGAAGGCGCCCGCGAAGAAGGCCATCGCCGCAAAGGCGCCGGCAAAGGCCACCGCGGCCAAGACCGCCGCAGCCAAGGCTCCCAAGGGCAAGGGCTGAGTCGCACACCCACCCCGCGGAGCGAGCGCTCAGGCGCCGCTGCGTTGACTTCCGCCATTGCATCAAGCATAAGCGGCCACCGCTTGGGCAGTGAGCCCTCGCAAACACAAGAGTGAAAATGCCGAAAGAAGAGTCCATTGAGGTTAGCGGAATCGTCAAAGAGCCGCTCAAGAACGCCATGTTCCTCGTCGAGCTCGAAAACGGTCACGAGGTGCTCGCCCATGTGTCCGGCAAGATGCGGCGCCACTTCATCCGTATTCTCCCTGGCGATACCGTGAAGATGGAGCTCAGCCCCTACGACCTCACCCGCGGTCGTATCGTCTTCCGCGAAGCCTGAGCGAACCTGCACGGCGGTCGCCGGCCATCGCGCCCTGCTCTCCGCCGTCTTGAAATTGATTTTCATTATTGCTATCGGACTCCTCGTAACCGAAAACCGGTTCGGAGGTTCCCATGCATCCCACGCTCGCTCAGCTCCCCGCAGGTCGCACCGCACGCGTCACCGACCTCCGCGGCTGCGCTGAGTCTTGCCAGCGGCTCATGGAGATGGGCTTCACGCGAGGTACCCTCGTCGAGGTCCTCCTCCGTGGCACGCCCTCGCTCATCCGCCTCCGCCATGGCCGCGTGACCCTCTCGTCCGAACTCGCCCACGCCGTGCTCGTTGGCTGAGACCGACGCGCGCCGAGGAGGGCCGATGCACGACCAAATCCTGCGCGTAGCGGTCGCCGGCAACCCCAACGCGGGCAAGTCGACCCTCTTCAACACGCTCACCCATGGGCGTGAGAAGACGGGTAACTACCCGGGCATCACCATCGAGGCCAAGCGGGGCGACTGGCACGACCGCTCGCTCTTCCCACCGGGCACAGGCCGCGTCGAACTGCTCGACCTGCCGGGAGCCTACTCGCTCCATGCGCATTCTCCGGAAGAGGCTGTCAGCTACCGGGTTCTCTCCGACGGCGCGCCTGGGAGCGAGGCGCCGCAGGCGCTCATTGTCGTTGTCGATGTGATGAACCTGGAGCGCAACCTCTTCTACGCGCTCCAACTCCTTGAACTCGGCCGGCCCACCGTTGTGGCGCTGAGCATGACCGACCGCCTCGCGGCGCAAGGTGGGACGCTCCAACTCGACCGGCTCGCAGAGGTGCTCGGTGTGCCCGTCGTCGATGTGAGGCGCGACGACCCCGCAACGCCAAAGCGACTCGCCGATGCGCTGGTCCAGGCGCTCGCAGCACCGGGCGCGGAGCGATGCTGGATCTGGCCCGACGCGCAGGTCGAGGCCAGCTTCCGCGACCTCGCGGACAGGCTTGCGGCTGCGACGGCATCAGAGCGTCGCGGTGCAGACGGGACGCTGGGGTGGTGGCTCTCGTCACAACTGGATGCAGGCGATATCTCGCCGGAGGCGGCGCCACTCCGCACTGAGCTCGACGCGCTCGCGGAGCGCAACTTCGCAGGCGAGCCCGGTGTGCCGGCGCGGGACCAGATGGCTCGTGCCGCCATTGAGGCCCGTTACGCTTGGATTGACCGGAAGGTGGCTCCGCTGCTCGACCTGCCTCCGAGCGCTGAGTCTCGCAGCGACCGCATCGATCGGGTGGTCACCCACCCCGTTGCCGGCCCGCTCCTCTTCCTTGCGACGATGGGGCTGCTCTTCCAGCTCATGTTCGTCGGCGCAGACCCGCTCATCTCGCGCATCGAACAGGCCTTCGGAGCGCTCGGTGGCTGGCTCTCCGAAGCAATGCCGCCCGGGCCGCTGAACGACCTGCTCGTGAACGGCATCGTGGCCGGCGTGGGTTCGGTCGTCGTCTTCCTGCCCCAGATTGCCATCCTCTTTGCCCTGCTCGCCTTCCTCGACGGCTGCGGATACTTGGCACGCGCCGCCTTCCTGATGGACCGGGTGATGGCGCGCGTGGGGCTGCACGGGAAGTCGTTTGTGCCGCTGCTCTCGAGCTTTGCCTGTGCGATACCCGGCATCGCGTCAACGCGGACCATCGAGCGGGAGAACGACCGGTTCATCACCATCCTGGTCGCGCCGCTCATGACCTGCAGCGCGCGGCTCCCCGTCTACGCGCTGCTCTTGGCCACCTTCTTCTCCGATCGGCCGGCCATCGGCGGCGTGATCAACCAGGCTGCGCTGGGGCTCTTTCTCCTCTACTTTCTCGGCACCGCCGGCGCACTCGCGATGGCCTGGCTGTTGCGCAAGACGCTGCTTCCCGGCTCGCGTCCGCCCTTGATTCTGGAACTGCCGCCCTACCGGCTCCCGCGCCTGCGGGACGTCTGGTACGAGGTGCGCGAGCGCTGCATCGGTTTTGCCAAGGATGCGGGCACGGTCATCCTCGCTACGACCATCCTCCTCTGGGCCGCGATGACCTATCCGCGCTCACCGGAGGTGGAGGCACGCTTCGATGCGCAACTCTCGGCGCTCCACGACAGCGCTCCCGCCGCCGACGCTCCGATTGCGGCCGTGGCGGCCCACCGCGTTGAGGTGCTCCGCATGCAGCAGGAGCGGCACCATGCCGTGACCGAACGGACGGTCGCAGGTCGTGTCGGCCACTTCATCCTGCCCGTGCTCAAGCCGCTCGGTTTCAACGAGCAGATCTCCATCGGGCTCATCGCCTCGCTCGCCGCGCGCGAGGTGCTCGTGAGCTCGCTCGGTGTGAGCTACGGCGTGGGCGACGATGAAGAGAGCCAGGGGCTGCGCATGGCGCTCCGCAACGACCCGCGCATGAACCGGGCCACCGCCATCTCGATTCTGGTCTGGTTCGTCTTCGCCTTTCAGTGTTTCGCGACGGCCGGCGCCGTGCGACGCGAGACCCGCTCCTGGAAGTGGCCCGCGCTCCTCGTCGGCTATCAGACGGTCCTTGCCTGGGTGGCCTCGTTTGTCGCCTATCGCGGCGCCCTCTGGCTAGGCCTGGGTGGCCCATGAGTGAGACGGTGCAGAGCGCTCTGGTTGCCTTGCTCGTCGTCGGCGCAGCGGTGGCGAGCCTGCTGCGGCTTCGGAGTCAGGGTGCAGGCAGCTCGAGCTGTTCCAAGTGCAGCGGCTGCGGAAGCGAAGACCCTGCCTGCGTGCGTGAGCTCAGCGCGAAGTTCCGTAGCAATGCTCCGCCTCCGTCCGAACAACATCCTTAGAGGCAACCATGTTCATGACACTGCTCTTGGTCGCCTTCCTTCTCTCGAGCGCTGTCTCATGGGGGATCTCACGGGCCTTCTCGCAGCCGATGCAGAGCATCCTTGCCCGCATCATTGCGGACCCGATCAGCGAGGCGTGGGTTCGCTATCTCAAGTTTGCCATCCTGGTGGTCGGCATCTCGTCGGGCGTCCGGATCGGCGAGATTGAGCGCTACATCTCGCCGAACAACTGGCAGGAGAAGCCCGAGATTCTGGCGCTGACGAATGAGCGTTGGGTGCTCGAGGTCTATCGCACTGTCATCGAGACGCTGCAGGGCGTCGCGATGATGCTGCTGGCCTTCTTCGTCATCTCGCTCGTGGCCTTCGTCGTCCTGCGTATCTCGGAACTTCGTCAGGCCGCACGGACAGCACCCACCGAGAAGCGGGCGCCCGAAACCTAGCCAAGGAAGCCGAACAAGCCGGCATCGGCGAGCTCCGCGAGCCAGGCCTCGCCGCTCTCGGGCCAGGAGCCGTCGTCATGCGCCTCGAGCCAGCGCTCGAGCCGTCCGGCAGCGTCGCCAGCCGAGACCCTGCCGCTGCGCGCATCGTTCCAGAGTTCGACGACAACGCGAGGCAGCGGAAGGATGGCCACCTGTCCGCGGACGCTTCCGACCATGAGTCCGCCATACTCCTCGGGCGGCATGATGGGCAGCTCGACCTCGGCGCCGTCGTCTTCGGCGCGGGCCAGCAGGAGCGTCCACGGGAGGTCGAGGCAGCGGAAGGCGGAGGAGCCGAGGAGCCGGCTATTTTCGTCTGCTGGCGCGGTCTCGCAGAGGTGCTCCACGTCGTCGTCTCGTTGCGACAGCGTGGCGATGACCACCTCGAGCGCGAACCGTTCGCGGACGGCCTCGGGGACTTCGGAGTCGGTGGTGAGCCAGCGCTGAAGACGGGTGTCGAGCGGTTCGCGCGAGAGAAAGACTCCCCGCTGCCAGGCTGCTGCGAGGGCCGCTGCGCCTGCCTCTCTGCACCAGATCGCCGTCGGCGGCGAGAGGCTCTCGAGTCCCTCGAGCAGGGTCTCGGAGGGGCCGGCCGCGATGTCGCCCGTCGCGGCCAGCCGCGGGTCGCAGGCGATGAGCGCAGCCTGCAGCGCAGTGCCTCCAGCGCCGGGCGCCGCGAAGGCTTCGCGAAGCGTCGGCAGCAGCCCGCGGAACTGCTTCCAACCGAGCGTGGCGGCTCGGCTGGCGAGGTCCCAGATGCGGCGGCGGTCGCGCGCCGTGCGTGTCGCATCGGCATCGACGACGAGCTCTCCGCAGAGGAGCT
>CAIQPA010000097.1 GCA_903873545.1 uncultured delta proteobacterium | reverse complement strand
GGTCGTGGTGCTTGTCGAGGAGGAGAGCTTGTTCACGGGTCAGCATGTTGGAACCACGATGAGCAAAGAATAAGGAGAAACGAGGTAAAATCCGGACGGCGAGAGCATCGCGCTATTCACCGGAGGTGCGATTCTTCTTCTCATAGATGGAGCGAAGCTCGAACTGCATCGCCTTGCGCGCGTGGAAGAGGCGGCTCATGACGGTGCCTTGCGGGATGTCGAGCACCGTTGCGATCTCCTGATAGCTCAGCCCCTGGTGGTGGTAGAGGAGGAGAATCTCGCGTGCCTGCACCTTCATCTGGTCGAGCGCGTCGTAGACCTTTTCGGCGGTCTCCTTGTTCTCGAGCACCTTGAGCGCGCTCATGCCGGCGGTGGCGCTGAGGTAGTCGGACTGGTCATCGGTGACATGCTCGAAGGCGTTGCCCGGCTCGGTGGTGTCGGTGGGGATGAACCGATTGGACTTGCGCAGCAGGTCGATGCAGAGGTTGCGCGCGATGCGGATGGTCCAGGCGATGAAGGAGGTGTCGCCTCGGAAGGTGGCGAGGTTCTGCCAGACCTTGAGGAAGGTCTGCTGGGTGAGGTCGTCGGCATCGGCGGTGTTACGGACCATGCGGATGCAGAAGGCGCGCACCCGCGACTGGTAGGCGCTGACGACCTGCGCGAAGGCTGCGTTGCCGCGCTTACCGCCCTCGACGCTGTCGGCGATCAGCTTTCTGATGCGTGCTTCTTCTTCTGGGTTTGCCATGGGCTGACTCGTCGTGCGGGTAGGTTAGAGAGTTGGATGCGCCTGCGCGTTGTCGGCCTGCGCAGCGTCGGGGTCGGACCAGCGGACCTCCGTGACGACCTCGTCGACGCTGTGATGGTGCTCGAGGATGTGTTTGACCTGCTCGAGCAGTGCGTTGGGCTCGGTGCCTCGTAGCGCATCGATGCGGACCGTCGCGGCGCGCTGTGTGGTCGACCGTGCCCAGAGGCGCAGCTGCGTGATTTTTGCTGGCGCTACAGCCGTGGCGAGTTCGTGGCGGATCGCCTCGGCGTTCAGCTCTTCCGGGATCGCATCGAGGCTCAGTGCAATCGCCTCGCGGAGCGGATGCCAGACGCTCCGGATGACGGCGGCGGCGACGAGCAGGGTGACGGCGGGGTCGATCCAGTTCTCGCCCGTGAAGTAGACGAGGATGGCACTGACGAGGACGCCTGCAGAGATGCCGGCGTCGGCCAGGAGGTGGAGGACGATGGCCCGGGCGCCAACGTCACGCGCCTGGTGGCGGAAGAAGGGGACGGCAGAGAAGAAGTTCACCGCGATGCCAAGCGCAGCCGCGAACATCACGGGCGGCGCGTCGAGCACCGGCGGCTCGGCGAGTCGGCTCGAGGCCTCGTAGAGCACGACTCCGATGGCGACGAGGACCAGCGCGCAGTTGAGGATGGCAGCGTGAACGGTGACCCGTCCGAAGCCGAAGGGGAAGCGCGACGAGGCGGGCCGGCGCGAGAACCAGAGCGCCGCCCAGGAGAGCAGCAGCCCGGAGATATCGCCCAGGTTGTGGAGCGCATCTGCGACGAGGGCGGTGGAGTGGGAGCGCCAGCCAACGCTCAGCTGGATTGCCACGAGGGCAGCGTTGAGCAGCACCGACCAGCGGAATGCCTGGTCGAGCGTGCCCTGCCCGTTGTGCCCGTGCCCGTGGTGCGAATGCCCATGGTGCGAATGCCCGTGGTGAGCGTGCCCGTGTTGGGTGGCTGTGTGGCCGTTCGCCATGGAGGATAGAGCGGAGGTGGAAGGTGGTAGGTTGGGTAGCGGTCGGGGCGGGCAGAGGCAATGAAATCGGCTTGCGTGTGGCTGCGGTTGGGGATTCTGCGCGTTGACGAAAGCAGCGGTGGTTCGTAGCGTTGAAGGTCAACAGGAACTCATCGGGAATTGCGTGGGACATCAGCCTGAACAGCCGCTCCGCGAGGTCATCGCAGCACTGCGCGCCGTGGTCGTCCGTCGGCGGATTGCCGAGAGCGCCGGTTGGGTAGTTGCATCCTCTGTGGCCGGTGTTTGGCTCGGCGGATGGCTGCTCGGTTTGGTTCCCGCTCGTCCGGCCGGTGAGGGCTGGTGGCTGGTGCTGCTGGCCGCTGCTGTCGCTGCCGTTGTAGCGCTGCTGCGGGGTCGTCGTGCCTTTAGAGAAGACCATGCGTTGGCGCGGCTGCTGGAGGGGGCCTTCCCGCAGCTTCGGACCGACCTTCGCACCCTGCTCGACTTTGCGGCTCGTCCTCCGTCAGAGGCGGAGGGACAGGCGCTCGCCGCCTCGTTGCAGGCTCGCGTTGAAGCGGAGCTCGTTGCGGTCGCGCCGCTGGTTGAACGGGCTGCGCCGCCGGTTCGTCTTCGGCCGCCTGCGCTGATGATGGCGGCGGCGATTGCGCTGGTGGGGCTTTCGTTCGCGCTCTCCCCAACGCGGTTTGCGCCTGCGCTTCGTCGGATGATGGCGGGCGCCACAGAGGGCCCGCTGCCTGCGGCCTTTGCCGAGCCGCTGGTTTCGACGCTCGACCTCGTGATTGAGCCGCCGGCCCATACCGGCCTGCCGGGGCAGACGCTCGAGGGGACGAACGGCGACATCAACGCGGTGGCCGGTTCGCGCGTGACGGTGAGCGGCAGCCTGCTTGTTCGGGCCACCGAGGTCTACCTCGCGGTGACCGACGAGGCGGGCCGGCAAGAGATCGCAGCGACCGTGACCGGGGAGCGCTTCACGGCCTCCTTCGCTGTGCTGAGTTCGGGCAACTACCGGATTGGGATTGGGGCGCCGCAGGACGGCCGCTTCGACCCGGTGGACCGGCAGGTCACTGTCATTGCTGACCAGGCGCCCGTGGTCGCCTTCCTGAGGCCTGAGGGCGATCAGGAGGTGGGGGCCACCGACAAGATCAATCTGAGCGTCCATGCGACCGACGACTACGGGCTCGTGGAGGTTGCCTGGAGCTGGAAGCTCGAGGGGCAGAAAGGCGCGGCAACGCGTGAGGTGCTGCGTAGCCCCGAGAAGTCGAGCGATTACACGGAGGAGTTTGCGCTCGACCTCGGTCCGCTCGCGCTCGCTTCGGGGGATGTTCTGGTGCTTCAGGCGGAGGCCAGCGATCAGCGCGCGACGGGTGAGTCGGGGCGCGGGGTCTCGCCTGAAATCCGGCTCCGCGTGCGCTCGGATGCCGACAAGAATGAGGCCATCCTCGCCGAGAAGGAGGCGATCTTTGAGGGGCTGCTAACCCAGCTCGCAGGGCAGCTCTCGCTCAAGATGGTGACCTACGCGAAGGTGGAGGGAGCGACGGCCAGAGAGGCGCGGCTGCGGGCTGTTGCGTCGGATGTCGCGCAGGCCGCGAGGCCGCCGATGCTGCAGTCTGCGACGAAGGTGCACGACGCCTGGCCGGAGCTTCTCAACCGCTGGGATGAGATGCTGACGCTGATGAAGGACGACAAGCTGACACCGCCGCGGGAGCGCATGCTGCTGGCCGCTGCGCGCACCCGGGTGCGAGGCGATGAGCGCACGTTGCACGGGCTCCTCGATGGCGTGAGCCTCGCGATGACGGAGGGTGTTGTGGCTGACTCGGCCTTTGCCGGTGTGGCGGCAGGTCAGGCCTCGATGATCGATGCGACGGAGCGGGCGGCGACGCTGTTCGACTCGCTCATCGCGTCGCAGAAGGCCGATGCGCTCGCGCGGAACATCCAGGAGCTGGCCGATTCGCGGGAGACGCTGAAGTCGCTCATGGAGAAGTACCGCGACACGCGCGACCCGAAGGTGCGGGAGCAGATTGATCGGGAACTTCGTCGCCTCGCAAAGCGGATGAAGGAGCTGATGGAGCGCATCCGGGACCAGATGGAGAAGCTGCCGCAGGAGCACCTCAACATGGAGGGGCTCGACCAGGACAAGGCGTCGGAGAACCTCGAGGAGATGGCCGGCGCGCTCGAGCAGATGGAGAAGCTGCTCAACGAGGGGAAGATTGACGAGGCGCTCGCGGCCCTCGACCGGATGGGCAAGGAGATGGACTCCCTTGAGAAGGAGATGGGCGATCCGCTCGCCGGAGCCAGCTCGGACGAACTGTCGGAGCTCGACAAGACCATGGGCGAGGCGACGAAGGAGCTCGACAAGGTGGAGGCGCAGCAGCAGGCGATCGCGGAGGAGACGGCCAAGCTGATGGAGGAGATGCGGGCCGAGACCGCC
>CAIQPA010000096.1 GCA_903873545.1 uncultured delta proteobacterium | reverse complement strand
GTGTCTGCCTGATCAGCAACATCAAAGAAGGGGAGGCGACGGGCATCAATCTGGTTCCGCGCGACGGTGTCGATGCGCGGGCAGAAGGCCGTCTTGGCCATGCAGAAGTAGGCGCCACCCGCGGAAGGATTGGGGTCCTGCATGCAGGTCGCATAGCTCGGGCAGTCTGCTGTCTCTCCGCAATCAGCGGCGCAGTAGGAAACGGTGGTCCCCGCGAGATTGCGGGTGAGACAGCGTCCCCCGACACAGTCGGCGTTGGAGCTGCAATCGGCGCCGATGGGCTTCACGGAGTCGGGCCAGCAGGCCGGCCGCCAGAGCGCCCGGTCGGTCGGCCGTGCGTGGGTTGGGAGTTCCGTGCAGGCGTAGCCCGCGCTGCCACAGGGGGTACCCGGGAGCTGGTCCGCAGTGCAGCCACCGCGGAGCACGCAGAGGTCGGCGCCGCCGAAACTGCCGGTTACACCGAAGTCGACGCAAAGTTCGCCGGTCGGGTCGCAGCCGTTGGTCATGCAGTCCACCGTAGAGCAGTATCCGCCGGTCAGCGCCGCTGCGCCGCAGTCTTCGGCAGCAGTGCTCTCGCCACCGCACAGGCAGAGCGCGCCCAGACAATCGGTGTTTGTCGTGCAGTTTGTCGCCGTCACTGTACCGCGCGAGCGGCAGCCGCCGTCGACACACCGGCCACCGCCCGGACACTGGGTACGAAGGTCGATGGAGCCGTCGGCGCGACAGGTCACGGCCGTGCGATAGTCGGCACACTGCGAGGTGTTCGGCGGGCAGTCGGCCTCGGTCGCGCACTCACCGGAGAGGCAGGGTCGGCACTCGGCCAGGCCGCTGCTGTCGTCGCAGATCTGCCCGTCGCTGCAGATGGTCGTGTTGACCAGGTTGCCGCACCGTCCGCAGGTCTCGTAGGAGAGCCTGTCGGCGGTGCAGCGAATGGTGCGGGAATCGCACTCGCCGGCCAGCCCGTCGGGGCAGATCTCGGAGAGGGTATCGGGCTCGACGGCGGTGTCTTCCGGCGTGGTGTCCTCGGCGGTATCGGCGGTATCGTTGCCGCTGTCGCGCGTGTCCGTAGCGTCGCCGCCGCTGTCACGCGTACCGGAGGCTCCCGTATCTTCCGGCTCCGGTGAGGTCGCAGAGGCGCAACCGGCCAGCAGCAGGCCAGCCAGAGCCGACCGCCACGCAGCACGGCGAGGAGAGGTCATCGCGTGAAGTCCACATAGAGGTAACCCTCTCGCGCTTCGGTCACGAACCGGGCGGGCGCGAGCAGCGAGATGACGACATCGGTTGTTCCCTCCGGCCCACGCTTGGTGTCGATGGCAGCGACCTCCCGACCAAAGGCCGAAGTGTCGATGGTGCGGCTGAGGTTGCGGTGGGCGATGGCCGGCACCTTCAGTCGGACCGTGACGGAGAGGCCGTCTGGCGCCGCGATGACCTCAAACGGCGCGTCGTGATCGGTGCGCACAAAGACCCGCGTCACAAGGTCGAGGGGCTGGAAGCCGATCCAGTTCAGCGCGTTTGTCTTGCCCTTGCCGGTTGCACCTGGGCTCCGGCCGGGGATGACACCCTGATAGATCAGGGCGGCTGAAATCGGCAGCATCGCAGTGTCGCCCGCCTCATCCGATGACCCGGCATAGGCTCCTCCAACGGTCACGCGGTCGTTGATGAAGGGCTGTGGCGCCCCATCTGCGGCGGCGGGCGCGGTCGCGCCAGCTCCGGCAGGCGCAGCAGGTGCCGCGGCCGGAGCGGGAGGAGCGGCCGTCAGAATGGACTGGCTCTGGCCGGGGCTCGAGAAGCGGCTCTGTACCTGCACACCCTCCGCGGGCGCCCCCCACATGGACTGCGCTGCGGCAAGTGCGGGAGCGGCAGTTACAACCAGAAGGAACAGAAACGGGGCAGGGATAACTCGCATCGCGACGCTCTCCAGACAGGGTCGGAACGCCTGCGCTCTAGGCCACCGAAAGAGGGCGGGCAAGTATTGCTGCGCGTTGCGAACCCGCCATTGGCGTCGGGGCTTGTTCGTTGACGAAGGGCCGCTGCCGTTGCTAGTCAGCGCCACCGCAATACCGCTGAGTGTGGCGCGTCTGCTCGATGCGTCCCCGCTCTCGATTGTCCTGGAGAACCCATGCAACGCCGCTCCTTCGGTCCCATCGCTCTCTCGCTCGCGCTCCTTGCCGCGGCACCTTCGCTTGTCTCCTTCGTGCCCAGCGCCGAAGCAGCGGCGCCGAAGCTCTCGCCCGCCGCAGCCAGAGAGGCCGAACTTGCCCCCGCCGTCCAGACGGGATTGGCCAGCACCGACGCCAGCGCCCAGTCTTGGGCCATCCGCGCCGGCGCCCGCCTCAAGGATCGGACCATTCAGTCCGCCGTCGTCGACGGCCTCAAGAACACCAACGGAACGGTCCGGCTCGCAGCGGCCCTCGCGGTCCTCGACAGCAAGAACGGTGGCAAGGCCCGCGATGCGCAGGCCATTTTCGTCAACGAGATCGCGACCGGCGATGCAGCCACCCGCATGCTCATCATGGACCGACTCCTGCTCCAGATCAGCGAGAATGACCGTGCGGGTGTGCTCGACCGAGCGCTCAAGGCCGCCACAGATGCCAACATCAAGGGCCAGATCATCAACCATCTCGCGCGCCGCACAGAGCCCAAGCTCTTTGCGCTGCTCGACCGCTTCGTCGGGATGAACGACGCAGCAGAACGGGCACTCTACCTCACAGAGATCCGTCGCATCGGCCGCCCCAACGCCCTTCGCTTCGTGCAGGCGCTGGTGAAGTCCAAGGATGCCGCCAAGCAGAAAGAGGGCGCTGAACTGGCCATCGCCATCAATAGCACCGAGACGCGCGCAGCCATCGAGCCGCTCCTCAAGAGCGCCGACGCCTCGCTCGCCCAGCGGGTCGGGTTCCACCTCGCGCAGTCCGGCAACCCGGCCGCCGGCCAGCTCGTCCGCGACCTCGCCCTCAACGAGAGCGCCGACCTCGCACTCCGGCTTCAGTCCATGGCGCTCCTCCGCGACAATGTCCGCGTCGCCATCGACTTCGACAAGTTTAACGCCCTCCTGGAAGACAAGACCCGCTCGCCGGAGTTCGTGAAGGCCGTCTACGAGGTGCTCGGCGCCGCGCGGAACGGTGCCTCCGTTGCACTGCTCGACAAGCTCTTCGCCGGCAACTTCGCCGCCGAGATTGAGCTCGCCCTCTACGGCTACGCCTACTCCGGGCGCCAGGAGCTCGTCGCCCCCCTCCAGAAAGAGGTCGAGGGCTTCGGCTCCAACGCCATGCGGACGGCCGCCGTCCAGGGCCTTGGCCAGATCGGTGGCGAGGCCGCCACCAAGGCGCTCCTCTTCCAGCTCCGCAAAGAGCGGGTCATGGAGATCAAACTCGCCATCGTCCGCGCCCTCGGCGACACCCAACTCGCCATCGCAGCCAAGCCGCTCACCTATCTCTTCGCGGAGCAGAACGAGGCCCTCTCGCTCGCCGCCATTGAGGCGCTGGTGAAGCTCGGCTCCAACGAGGTTTCCACCGAGGTGGAGATCCTCATCAACCAGGCGCGCAGCCCCAAGGTCAAGTGGGCCGCCACCATCGCGCTGGTGAAACTCGACCCCGCACTCGGCCGCATCCGGCTCCTTGGCGCGCTCGAGCGTCCCCCCGAGAGCTTCCTCGAAGACATCAAGTCGCTCCCCGAGGCGCTTCGGAACGAAGTGGACGAGAACCTTGTCCAGAACCCCGACCAACTCCTCGCCGACGCGGCCCTCTTCCGCATCCTGAAGCGCGAGGATGGCGGCTACTCCGTCCTCCGCGACTATGTCGCCGGAGCCCCCTCTGCCACCCTCCGCAAGCAGGCCATCGCGGTCGTCACCGCAGCCGGCAAGCCCGAAGATGCAGACGCCTTTAAGAAGCTCTCCGAGCAGGCCGACCGCAGCATTCGCCTCCTCGGATTCTCCGCGCTTGCAGACCTCGCCGACCCGGCCAACGAGACCTACTTCCGCGGCTACATCAACCACGCCGATGAGGCCATGCGCTGCATCGCAGCCTATGCACTCCTCGGTCTCCCGCTCCCCAAGCCTACCCGCTAACCGGCGGCGGCCTCAAGGGGCACCATGTTTCAGGTAGAACGGCTGACCCGCTCCTTCGGCGGCCGAACCCTCTTCCGCGACCTCGACTGGCAGCTCAGGCCGGGTATGCGGATCGGACTCGTCGGCCCCAACGGCGCCGGTAAGACCACCCTCTTCCGCATTATCGCAGGGGAGATGGAGCCCGACTCCGGGCGCATTAGCTCCCCCTCCGGCTCCACCGTTGGCCTCCTGCCCCAGGAAATCGGCCACATGGACGACCTCTCGGTGCTCGACTACGCCCTCCGCGGTCGCGCCGAACTCATCGAGGCCGAGGAGAAGATGGAGGTGCTCACCGCCCGCATCGACACCCTCCGCACGACCGGCGCCTCCGAGGCCCAGCTGCAGGCCGTCACCGACGAACTCGGCACCGTCCAGGAGCGCTACCAGGCCCGCGGCGGCTACACCTTCCGCGCCGACGCCTCCGTCATCCTCCGCGGCCTCGGCTTCCCGACCAGCCGCTTCACGCAGCGCGCCCCCGAGCTCTCCGGCGGCTGGCGCGTTCGTCTCGCACTCGCTCGGCTGCTCGTCCAGCGGCCAACGGTCCTGCTCCTCGACGAACCCACCAACAACCTCGACCTGCCGAGCGTCGAGTGGCTCGAAAACTTCCTCTACGGCTACGACGGAACCGTCGTTCTCATCTCGCACGACCGCTACTTCCTCAACCGCATCTGCACCGAGGTCGCAGCCTTCGACCCCGACGGCTTCAAGGTCTACCCCGGCAACTTCGACGACTACGTCGAGGCCCGCACCATCCGCCTCGAAGACATTCTGAAGCAGAAGGAGGGCCAGGACCGCGCCATCCGTGAGACCGAGAAGTTCATCGAACGCTTCCGCTCCAAGGCCACCAAGGCCAAGCAGGTCCAGAGCCGCATCAAGCAGCTCGAGAAGGTCGACCGCATCGAGGTCGTCAAGCAGCGCCGTTCCATCGCCTTCAGCTTCCCGCCCGCGCCGCCCTCCGGAAAGATTGCGCTCCGCGTGAAGCATGTGGCCAAGAGCTACGGCAACCTCGAGGTCTACCGCGACGTCGACGTAGAGGTGGAGCGGGGCGAGCGCATCGTCATCGTCGGACCCAACGGCGCCGGCAAGTCCACGCTGCTCAAGCTGATCGCCGCCGTCATGGCGCCCGACAAGGGCAGCATCGAGCTCGGCCACAACGTCGTCCTCTCCTACTTCGCGCAGCACCAGGTGGAGTCGCTCTCGCTCGGCAACACCCTGCTGGAGGAGATGGAGGCCCACGCCCCCTTCGACGCCATTCCAAGCTGCCGCGGCATCCTCGGCGCCTTCCTCTTCTCGGGTGATGACGCCAAGAAGAAGATTTCGGTACTGAGCGGCGGCGAGCGCAACCGCGCCGCCCTCGCCAAGATGCTGCTCCGGCCGAGCAACCTGCTGCTCCTCGACGAGCCCACCAACCACCTCGACATGGAGAGCTGCGAGGTACTCCTCGACGCCCTCGACGGCTACGAAGGCACCATCATCGTCGTCAGCCACGACCGCCACTTCATCAACGCGCTCGCCACCCGCGTCGTCCACCTCGAGGACGGAACGATGATCTCCTACCCGGGCGACTACGAGTACTACGCCTACAAGCGGGGCGAAGAGGCTGCTGCCTCACAGTCTGCTCAGCCCGTCGCCGATACCAGCGCGGCCGCGAGCGGCGCCAACCGCAAAGACGAACGCCGCCGCGCAGCCGAGCTCCGTCAGGAGGCCGGCAAAAAGACCCGCGACCTCAAGCAGTCCATCACCAAGCTCGAGGCCGCCATCAGCGCCCACGAGACCAAGATTGCCGAAATCGAGGCGCTCCTCTCCGACCCCACAAACTACCAGACGGGCAAGCACGACTTCGCCAAGCTCGGCCGAGACCTCACGCGCGAACGGGCTGGGCTCGACGCCGCCATGGAGAGGTGGACCGACGAAGGCGCCCGCCTCGAGGTACTCGAGCGCGAGCTCCGAGAGAGCGGCTAGCCGAGCAGCGGCAGGCGCCCAGGCGCAGCACCCATGTGCCAGGGCAGGTCGCTCCAGCAGGGCAGGTCGAAGGCCACGAACTTCGCAGCAGCGCCCACCTCGATACGGCCATGGTCGGCGAGGCCGAGCACCTCTGCCGGCACCCGCGTCACGCCGCGGAGCGCCTCCGCAGGGGTCAGCTTGAGGAGCGAGCAGCCGAGCGAGACGGTCAAGGCGAGGTCGTCGCCGTTGGCGCTGCCCGGGTTGTAGTCGGTCGACAGCGCAACCTCGACGCCGGCCGCGATGAGCGCCCGCGCCTTGGGCCGGTCGGGCAGGTCGAGATGGATGGTGACCAGCGGCAGCAACACCGCAGCCGTGCCGGCCGCTGCCATCGCTGCAAAGTCCTCCTGCCGCGCATGCTCGAGATGGTCGGCAGAGCGGGCGCCGAGCTCGGCTGCGAGCCTCGTTCCGCCCGTGTGGGCCAGCTCCTCGCTGTGGGCACGGAGCGCAAAGCCGAGCGCCTTGGCGCGGGTCAGGATGGCGCGCGACTCCTCCACCGTGAAGGCCCCGCGGTCGCAGAAGACATCCACCTGCTCGGCAAGCCCCAGTCGAGCCACCTCGGGCAGCAGGCGCTCGCAGACCATCGTCACATAGTCGGCCCGACGCTCGCGGTACTCCGGCGGCACAACATGGGCCGCTAGACAGGTCGCCACGATGCGGAGCTGGGGCACCGCACGCGCCGCTTCGCGGATGATGCGCAGGTGGCGGAGCTCCTCTTCGTAGTCGAGCCCGTAGCCAGTCTTCACCTCTACTGCTCCCACGCCCTGCGCCGCGAACCGCTCGAGGCGGGCGAGGAGGCTGGCAAGCAGCGCCTCGTCAGACGCTTCGCGGGTCTGGCGCACGGTGCTGGAGATACCGCCGCCCGCCTCCAGAATCTCGGCATACCCAAGCCCGGCATTGCGCCGCGCAAAATCCGGGGCACGGCTGCCTGCAAAAATGGCGTGCGTATGGCACTCCACCCAGGCTGGCATCAGCACATCAAAGAGCTCAGGCTGCCCAAACCCGTCGGGGCAGGTCACGGCCGGCCCAACCCAGACCACGCGCCCCGCCTCGACGCAGACCGCGCCGTCATGGAGCAGCCCGACCAGCGCCTCCTCGCGACCGACATCGCCGACGGGACCTCGGAGCGCTGCCGCCGGCGGACCGGCCATGGTGAGCAGGTCGCGCGCAATCAGGCAGCGGCGCCCGCTCACGACTGCGGGCTCACATGCCGGTGCGGAACCTTCACGCCGTGGGCGTCCGCGAAGGCATTCGCCTCCTCGTATCCCGCGTCTGCGTGACGCAAGACGCCCATGCCGGGATCGGAGGTCAGCACGCGCGACAGACGGGCATCGGCGTCGGCCGAGCCGTCGGCCAGCGCGACCATGCCCGAGTGGATGCTGTAACCGATGCCCACGCCGCCGCCGTGATGAAGGCTAACCCAGGCCGCGCCGTTCACCGCGTTGACCATGGCGTTGAGCAGCGGCCAGTCGGCGATCGCATCGGAGCCATCCTTCATTGCCTCGGTCTCCCGGTTGGGGCTCGCCACCGAACCGCAGTCCAGGTGGTCGCGGCCAATCACCAGCGGCGCGCTCACCTTGCCCTGGCGGACCAACTCGTTGAAGCGCAGGCCTGCAGCCTCGCGCTCCCCATAGCCTAGCCAGCAGATGCGAGCCGGAAGCCCCTGGAAGGCAATCTTCTCACCCGCCAGCCGGATCCAGCGCTGCAGCATCTCGTTCTCGGGGAAGAGCTCCGCGATGGCCTTGTCGGTCACGGCGATGTCGTTCGGGTCGCCCGACAGCGCTACCCAGCGGAAGGGCCCCTTGCCCTCGCAGAAGAGCGGCCGGATGTAGGCCGGCACAAAGCCCGGAATCTTGAAGGCATCGGTGATGCCGTAGTCCTTGGCCCACTGACGGATGTTGTTGCCGTAGTCGAAGGCGACCGAGCCGAGCGCCTGCAGGTCGAGCATCGCCCGCACATGGGCCGCCATCGAGGCGTAGGCGCGCTGCTTGTAGCCCTCGGGGTCGGCGGCGCGGAGCAGGTCGGCCTCGGCGAGCGTCATACCGGCAGGGATATAGCCGACCATCGGATCGTGCGCTGCGGTCTGGTCGGTGACCATGTCGGGTACCACGCCGCGGCGGACCAGCTCGGGCAGCACCTCTGCTGCGTTGCCGAGCAGGCCAACGGAGACCGGATTGCGGCTCTCTGTCGCCTCCTTCATCCAGGCGAGCGCCTCGTCCAGGCTGTCGGTCCAGCGGTCGAGGTAGCGGGTCGCGATGCGTCGCTCGATGTGCTCCTTGCGAATCTCCACCGCCAGGCAGCTCGCGCCCGCCATCGTCGCGGCCAGCGGCTGCGCGCCACCCATGCCACCAAGACCGGCTGTGAGCACCCACCGGTTAGTCAGGTCGCCACCGAAGTGCACCTTGCCTGCGGCGGCGAAGGTCTCGAAGGTCCCCTGCACGATCCCCTGCGTGCCGATGTAGATCCAGGAGCCTGCGGTCATCTGGCCGAACATGGTCAGGCCGGCCCGCTCGAGCTCGTTGAACTTCTCCCAGGTCGCCCAGTGCGGCACGAGGTTGGAATTCGCGATGAGCACCTTCGGCGCCATCTCGTGCGTCCGCAGAATGCCGACCGCCTTGCCCGACTGCACCAGCAGCGTCTCGTTGTTCTCGAGCGACCGGAGCGAGGCGACGATGCGGTCAAAGGCCGGCCAGTTGCGCGCCGCCTTGCCCGAACCGCCATAGACGACAAGGTCTTGCGGCCGCTCGGCCACGTCGGGGTCGAGGTTGTTCATGAGCATGCGGAGGGCAGCCTCCTGCATCCAGCCTTTGCATGAAATCTCGGGGCCGCGGGGTGCGCGGATAACGCGGGGCTCGCTCATGGAAAACTCATAGCATCAAAGAGGCCACTGGCGGAGCAGGGCGCTGGTAGACGAAACAAAGAACTAGAGTGCGTCTACGAAGTAGAACTCAAGTCGAAGATTTACCGTGCCTTTGTCTGCCGTTGCAGCCGAGAATGCGATCTTCTTGATGGCGTTGCCGACGCAGGTCTCGAGGTCGCGGTTGGCCAGCGACGAGTGGCGCTTCACCGCCTCGACCGCCTTGCCCTGCTTGTTCACGGTGACCTCAAACAGCATGTCGCCGACGCGCGTGAACTGGTCCCGTCCCATGTTGTCCGAGTAGCACTTCTGGATGGGGGCCGCGGCCTTCTCCACAGCAGCCTTCACCTGGTCGCGGTCCGACACGGTCAACCCGTTCGCCGTCGCCGACTTCACCGTCACGCGGGCCTCACGACGAGCCCGGTCCGGATTCGATGCGACGGTAGCGATGAGCTTGCCCTCGCTGTCGACGACGAAGACGTTGTCCGCGCCACCAAGGTAGAGCTCGCTCTTGCCGTCGCCGTTCAGGTCCGCGGCGACCGCCGAGTAGATGGCGCCGGGCAGGTTGATGGTGCCGACCATCGCGGCATTGCGCTCAATGACAACCGCGCCGTCTGCCTGACGAACGGTGATATCTCCACCCAGCGCCTCGATGGGCTCGCTGCCGTTGACCCGACCAGCCTGACCGGCCTCGTCCACACCCTGCTTCATCTCCGACTCGGGCGCCTCGCCCTCGCGCTCCACAAACTTGGAGTCGGGCTCGGCGTCGGGATCGAAGAACATATGCTTCTTCTTGCTGGTGAAGTCGCAGGCGACCTCCATCTTTCGGTCCGAGTCGTAGTCATCGGCGTAGCAGTTGCCGAACGAGTAGCCCGTGCCCGCCCACTCGAAGACCTTGGTGCCGTCGAAGCTCCAGACCTGCATCTTGTTGCCCTGGCGACAGAACATCTCCACCGTCGCGTTGCTGTCGGTGAAGTCGCCCACGAAGAACTGATCGCAGCCTCCGGTGATGCCCCACATCGGGTCGGCGTTGTCGTCCACGACGAAGGAGGGGGAGCCGGCGCCCACAAACTCATCGCGCTTGTCGCCATCGATGTCGTCAATCCAGAACCAGGACTGAGCGCTGCCGGCCCGCGCGCGGCGATCGTGATGGAAGGCACGGAAGACCTTGTTGTCGGCGCCGATGAAGACGATGCCGCGGTCAGATGCCGCAACCACCAGCGGGCGGTCGGCGGTCCCGACCTGCGCCAGGTGAAAAATGTGACCCGTCGATGCTGCCGCCGGAGCCGCCAGGAGCGACGCCGAGGCGCCACAGACCATGGCGAACAGTCCTGCAATCCCAATGTTTCGTGCCATCTCGAACTCCCGAACAGATGAAGAGGCTCGCGCCTCCAAAGGTCGCGACCCTTTACGAACCGACACCGCGCGGTGTCAACGAATCCGCTCGACGCTGACGCGCCACGAACACCAATGTTCGTTGCGGCCAGATGCGCCTCTCTGTTAGCCAACTGCCAACCAGCTTCGCTCCCGCCCCTTCGGACCTCATGGCCGTCGCAGCCCTCGTCGACGAACTCCGCGCCAGCCTCTCGGCCGAGGCCACCGTGACCGCCTCGGCGACCGCGAAGCTGCTGTATGCGCGTGACGCCTGGCCGCGGCTCTCGTTGCAGGCAAGGGCGGGGCAACGGGCCATCTCGCCACCCGACCTCGTCGTGCATGCCGGAACGGTCGCAGATGTGGTCGAGGTCGTCCGCGCCGCCGGTCGCCACAGCCTGCCTGTGGTCCCCTTCGGTGCCGGCTCCGGCGTCTGTGGCGCAGCCGTCCCCATCAAGGGTGGCATCTCGCTCGACACCAAGCGGCTCCTCGACCTCGACCTTTCGCGCGCGGCAGACGGACTCATCTGCGTAGGCGCAGGCTGGATCGGCCAGCGCCTCGAGCATGAACTCCAGCGTCACGGCCTTACGCTCGGCCACTTTCCCTCCTCCATCGGCTGCAGCACCATCGGCGGCTACCTCGCCACCCGCTCCGCCGGACAGTACTCGACCCGCTTCGGCAAAATCGAAGACATGGTGGTCAGCCTCCGCTTTGTCGATGGCGAGGGGCAGCTTCGGCACACCACCGAAGGCCCGCTCGACACCACTCAGCTGCTTGTCGGCTCCGAGGGGATGCTCGGCGTCATCGTCGATGCCTGGCTCCGTGTGGAGCCCGCCGCCTCGTCGGGCCGACTCTTCCGTGGCTACTGGTGCGCCTCGGTTTCGCAGGGGCTCGAGGCGATGCGTCGCGCCCTTCAGGCTGGCCACCAGCCCGCGGTCTTCCGTCTGTACGACCCCTTCGACAGCTTCATCTCCGGCGCCCGCAAGGCAGAGGAGGGCGAACTGCTTCTGCCGACCGACCTGCAGCACTGGCCGCGCAAGAAGGCGCCGAGTTGGCTCCCCGCCTCGCTGTCTCCGGCCGAGCTCAAGCCCCGCCTCGTCAAGGCTGCCAACGAGTTGCTCTCACGCAGACCGGGCGCAACGCATTGGCTCAACATCCTCGCCTCCAAGGCGGAGACTGGCTGTCTGCTCATCGCCGGCGTGGAAGAGGCCTCCGACGAAGATGCCTCGCTCCTCGGCCAGGCGCTCTTCGATGATCTCGGCGCGACCCTCGACGACCTCGGCCCCGCGCCCGGCCAGTACTGGTTCGCCCACCGCCACGATGTCTCCTTCAAGATGGCCCCCATTCTCGCGTCCGGCATGTTCGTCGACACGATGGAGGTCAGCGCACCCTGGCACCGGGTCGCCGCCCTCTACGACGCTGTCCATCACGCGGTGGAGCAGGAAGCCTTCGTGATGGCCCACTTCTCGCACGCCTACACCTCGGGCTGCTCCATCTACTTTACCTTCGCTGGCTTCGGCGCCGACGAGAGCGACTGCCTCGCCCGCTACGACCGGGTCTGGAAGGCGGGGCTCTCCGCCGTCGCAGCCTTCGGTGCCGCAACGACGCATCATCATGGCGTGGGCCTTCTCAAGGCACCTTGGCTCAACCATGACCAGCCCGGCGGAGCGCCCCTCTTCGCTGCAGCCCGTCGCGAAATCGACCCGGCCGGGCTGCTGAATCCCGGCAAGCTCTGGGAGGTCGCACCATGAGCGACCGTTGGCAGCCGGCTTCAACCCCACTTCCCGCACATCGCCCGTGGCCCATCGCCGTAGGCCGCCCCGCCATCTTTGTGCCGGCCTCCCTCGAAGCGCTCGCTGTCGAACTTCAGCGTGCCCCCGAATCAACCCTGCTGCCGCTCGGCGGCGGCACCGACGGGCTCGCCATCACTCGACCCGACGCGCTCTATCTCCTCGATGGCCTCCTCGAGCCGGCCTCGGTGGACGAGACCTCCGCGACCCTCGACCTGCCGGCCTCCATGACCTGGGGAGCCGCCCAGACCCTCGCCGTCGCCTACGGGCTCACCCTCACCGACATCCCCGACGCCTTCGCAGATGCCACCATCGGCGGCACGCTGGCCCGCCAGCCCTGGCAGCCGACGCTCCATCACAGCGCCACCGCCCGCGCCCGCTGCATCGGCCTCTCCGCCATGCTCAACACGGGCGAACGCTACCGTTACAAGACCGCCTCCCGCACCGCGAGCGGCCCCGACCTCCGAACCCACTTCCTCGGCCGCGCCGGCGCAACAGGCCCCATCCTGCGTGCCACCATCGAGGCCAGCCGCGAAGCCCGTCTGCCGCACGACCTCTCCCTGCCGCTCACCGCCGCCTCACTCCAGGCTGTCGTGGGGATCCAACGCCGGTTCGGTCGCGCACTCCGCCTCCTGCCCACGCCCGCGGCTGCCACGCTCCGCCTCCGCCTGCGCAGCGACCGACCCGAGACGACGCTGCTCTTGGAAGCCC
>CAIQPA010000095.1 GCA_903873545.1 uncultured delta proteobacterium | reverse complement strand
TTCTCCAGCACGCCCGACGCAGTTCGGTCCGCCTCTCGCAACTACGCCTCGTCGTTCTCAAAGGGCGAATACCTCGGCTTCCGCATCGCCCGGACCGTGCCGTAGAGGCGGGGCAGGGAACCCGTGACCCTTGAACCCCTGTTCTTGGGTCGGCGGTAGCAACGCCGCCACAGAAACTTCCGCGCCAAACGTAGGCCCCGTTGGCCCTCAGCAGCCAACCTACCGCGCCGCCCCCGCCATCGCCAAGGCGATCGCGACGGGATCGCGCTGCAGGCGGAGCTCCTCGATGGTCTCGGCCGAGAGGTGGTCGGCCGCCGCGGCGAGCAGCTCTTCGACAACCTTGTCGACGCCCTGCGCGACGCCCTCCGCGACACCTTGTGCGACACCTTGTGCGACACCTTGTGCGACACCTTGTGCGACACCCTCCTTCACTGCGTCGGCTCGCTGCTCGGCGAGGATGCGCGGCGTCTGGCGGTCTAGCTCTGCCAAGAGGTCGTGCCAGATGGGATGTTCACTGAAATGGCTGCGGGCTTCGTCCAACATGTAGGTGCTCCTTATGGCGTCAATGCGCAGGTGCTCGGGGATGGTGGTGTCGCGGGCAACCGCGAATAATCGTTGTAGATGCTCGGCGTGCGGAGGTTTTGCAACAGCAAATCGGAGGCAGCTGTTGCCCGGCTCGTCGGGCAGGAGGTTGGCCGCGCAGATGATGGCACTGCCGGCTCCGGCCAGGTTGTAATGCCAGATGCCGGGCACGGGGCCGGGCGTGATATGTTCCGCGAGCTCCGCCAGCCGCGCCATCGGCATGTCGTGGCAGATGATGATGAGCCGCCCATCGTCGGGCCCCAGATCAACCTCCTGCTCATTGTGGAGCAGAAGCTGCGCCTCGGCGATGTAGCGCATGAGCATCTTCTTCGAGAGCCAGCCGGAGACGAACTCGACCGCAACCAGGCGGCCCTCCATGAAGGGCACCAAGGGGCCCCAGACGGGCGAGACGCCGATGCGCCCGTCGATGAAGAGATCGACGAAGATGGCAGTATGGGCGAGCACCCGCTGGTGGCCAAAACTACCCGGCGGCTGCCCGCTGGTCATGACCGCGCTCGCGTGGTTTTCGAGCGCCTTGTTGTCGGTGACTTTCCGTTGCGACATGTGACCTCACGCAGATGTGATGGTCGGTTATCGGCGTCTGTGGCCCGTTGTTGCGGACGGGCCTGCAGATTGTTGGGAGGGGAGAAGTCGTCGCGCCGACAGGGCGCGCGATGCTCAAACGAGCGACACCGATGTGTCGCCCGCCCACTTTCCTCTTGACCATTCCCACCTGCACGGCTAAGAGCGCCCCCCTGTCGCAGTCTTACGGCTGCACCGAGCGCCCATAGCTCAACTGGCAGAGCAGCGGACTCTTAATCCGTTTGTTGAAGGTTCAAGTCCTTCTGGGCGCACTTCTCTCCGTCGCCGCGAGCGTGGCGAAATTGGCAGACGCGTTGGACTTAGGATCCAATGGGGTAACCCGTGCGGGTTCGAGTCCCGCCGCTCGCACTTTACCCCTCCTGCTGCCACCTATCTGCAGCCACTCCGGCCCCTCGCCAACTGCGGCTGGACCGGATTTCCTTGTTGACCATTCTGGCGCGGGAACCTAGGAATTCTGCCCCTTCTGGCCTCCACGGGGCGGCCCAAAGGTACCCTCCTGCCATCACGCATTGGTGTCTACATGAGCGTTGAAATCGTCGAGCAGTCCTCCGTCTCCAAGCTTATCACCGCAAAGGTCGAGGCCGCCGTCATCCGTCGTGAGTCCGACAAGAAGCTCCAGCAGCTTGCCGGCAAGGTGAAAATCAACGGCTTCCGCCCCGGTAAGGCCCCCCTGCAGGCTGTCCGCGCCAAGTATGGCGACGAGGCCCTCCGCGACGCCATCAACAGCGCCGTCGATGCCCGCTTCCAGGAGATTGCCGGCTCATCGCCCGAGCTCGCCGGCGCGGTCGGCTTCTTCGAGATGAAGATTCTCGATGGCGTGGACGGCAAGTCCGACCTCTCCTTCTCCTTCGTTGCCGAGTTCTTCCCCACCGGGCTGCAGCTCCCCGAGACCGCGGGCCGCAAGGTCCGCAAGCTCCGCCCCACCGTGGCCGCTGAGGCCATCGACGGCGAGCTCAACAAGCTCCAGGCCGCCAACACCGAGATCGTCCCCGTCGACGAGAGCGCCGTCGTCGAGTCCGACTCCATCGTCATCGTCTCCTACCGCGGCATCGGCAACGCCATCGCCAGCCAGATTGTACGCGAAGAGGAGGAGATTGACCTCGGCACGCCCAACCTCCTCCCCGCCTTCCTCACCGGCCTCACCGGCATGGCCCGTGGCGAGACCCGCGAGGTCTCCTTCACGCTGGCCCCCGACGCCCCCATCAAGGAGCTTGCCGGCAAGGAGCTCCGCCTCGCCGTCACCTGCAACGAGATCAAGAAGCGGGTCATCCCGGCCATCGATGATGCCCTCGCTGCCGCCTCGGGCGAGGCGACCACCCTCGCCGAGCTCCGCGCCAACATCGAGGCCCGCCTCCTGGCCGAGGGCGAGAAGCGCTCCGTCG
>CAIQPA010000094.1 GCA_903873545.1 uncultured delta proteobacterium | reverse complement strand
GCGTTGAATCTCGTTGGTGCCGCCGCCGAAGGTGAGGACGAGCGACATGCGGTAGAACCGCTCCACATCGCCCGCAATCGCGGCGCCGACCGCATCGCCCTTGAGCGTGCCGGCCGTACCGAGCACCTCCATGAGCAGGCGTGAGAGCTCCACATAGGCCTCGCTGCCATAGACCTTGATGGCCGAGGCGTCTGCGGCGTTGAGCGTGTTGTGGGCAATGTTCCAGGCCTGCTGCCAGTTGAGCAGCTTGAGCGCCTCGAGTCGGGCGGTGGCGCGGGCCAGATTGGCGCGCACCCAGGGCTGGTCGAGCACGGTGCCGTTGCGGTAGCCCGTCGCGGCGGCCCAGGTGATGGTCTCTTCGATGAGCCGCTCCATGGGGCCCACGGCGTTGAGGGCGACCCGCTCATGGTTGAGCTGGGTGGTGATGAGCTTCCAGCCGGCGTTCTCGGGGCCAACGAGGTTGGTGGCCGGCACGACCACCTCCTCGAAGTAGACCACGTTGACGTTGTTCTCGCCGAGCGCCTTCATCCGGGTGATGGAGACGCCGGGGGCATCTGCAGGCACGATGATGATGGAGATGCCGGCGTGGCGGGCAGCCTCGGGGTTGGTGCGGCAGGCGAGCCAGATGTAGTCGGCATGGTCTGCCAGGCTGCACCAGATCTTCTGGCCGTTGATGACGAAGTTGTCGCCCTGCCGCACGGCGCGGGTGGAGAGCGAGGCGAGGTCGGTGCCGGAGGCGGGCTCGGTGTAGCCGATGGAGAAGTGGCACTCGCCGCGGAGGATGGCCGGCGGGTAGGTGGCCTTCTGCTCCTCACTGCCGAACTTGAGCAGCGTGGGACCAACGGTGTTGAGCGTCAGGATGGGGATGGGGAAGCCCGAGCGCTGCACCTCATCGAAGAAGATGAACTGCTCGATGGGCCCCTGCTCCTGGCCGCCGTAGGCCTTGGGCCAGCCGATGCCGAGCCAGCCTTCGCCGCCGAGCTCGGCCATGGCCTTGAGATAGAGGGGGCCACCGCCTTCCGTCGCATGGATTTCGGCACGGAGTTCGGCCGTCATCAGGCGGGTCATGGTGGCGCGAATGCGGTCGCGGAGGGCGACCTGCTCAGAGGTGTAGTCGAGGTACATGAGGCGGCTCCACGGCGGAGACTAGAACATGTTCTAGCGATACCTCGCAGCCGCGCCGCTGTCTAGGCAAGAGGCAATCTGCAGGGGTCTCTGCAACACTTGGCGCGAGACGACGAGAACTGTGTGTCACCCACCGGAGTTCTCGATGTCGAACCGCCCGTCGCCCCACCCATCGCACACCCCCCACGCCGACCGTGCCATCATCCTGACCGAGTTCGGCGAGCCCTTCACCCGCGAAGAAGCACCCACACCGCGCGGTCGCCTCTGGAGCGACCTGCTGCTCCAAGGGCCGGGTCCACGCTCACCCGTCTGGGGCCCCTTGGTGCCCTGGATGTCGGGCCAGTCTGTGGCGGTGGAGTTCGAGTCGGGGCTGCTGACCCAGGAGAAGATCTCCCGCTTCGTGGCCAAGGCCCACCTGCTCCGCGAGGCGTCGACCACCTCTGCAGAGGCCCGGTTCGCCGTCTTCTGCAACGAGTATCCGCGAGAACGGCTCCGCGAGCTCAAGCGCTATCTGTCCCGCGGCCCCTGCGCCGGCGCATGGGAATTGAACGGCGGCGGGCTCGGCAGCGGCATGATTGTGGCGCTGCGAAAACTGCCCCTCATCGACGGCACTTCGGTGCTTCGGATGATCCCCCAAGAAACCCGTCAGGCCGAGGTAACAGGCCGGATTCGGCACCTCTTGACCGACAAAAAAATCCCACTCACAATCAAGGAGGCGATCATGGATGCAGTCCGCAACGAGAGGTTACCCATGTCGGATGAAGAGAAGAACATGAGCTTTCAGGAGTTCGTCCAGCACATCGAGCGTAGGGGAGCAGCGGCCAGTGAGGCGCGCGGCGAGGCAAGAGGAGCGGAGCGAGAGCGGGCCCGCATGATGGCGATCGCTGCGGGCTTCCTGTCGGCCGATCGGCTCGACCAACTCCGCGTCATTCAGGATCCCGACCGCCTCGTGGCCGCCGTCCAGGCCGCCCTCCGCGACAGGCTCATGTAGT
>CAIQPA010000093.1 GCA_903873545.1 uncultured delta proteobacterium | reverse complement strand
AGACGGAGCGTCACTGCCTCCTCTTCGAACCCGGCACCCTCCAGATAGCGATCGGCAACCGCAAGCCACTCGGATGAATAGCCCAGCGCACGATAGGCCTGCAGCAGCGGCAGCATGACCGCCCGATCCTCTGCCCGGATGCTCAGCACCGCCTGGTAAGCCTCCACGGCATCTTGGAATCGCCCCTGCACCAGCCTGATGCGGCCCAGTTCTGCATAGGACGACGCAGCTGCGTCGCCCTCGCTCGACAGCGCGCGCCGTGCGTGAAGTTCGCCAAGCTCGTCCCACCGGTTCGCCTGCGGAAGCAGACGCACAAGCGCCTCTACGGCCTCGACATCGTCCGGCACCATCGCGAGCACCTTGGACCAGAGCCCGCACGCAGCCTCAAGCCGCAGCGGCGGCTGCTCCGCCAGCTTCGCAGCATCGCGAAGCAGCGCGACGCGAACCTCTGCGGATGGGCCGGATTCGAGGATTCGGCCGTTAAGATGCATCAGCCCGTCGCGGTCTCCCGACATTTGCAGCGCAGCGCGGAGCGCCTCTGCAGAGCCGACCACCGAAGGATCAGCATCAAAGGCACGCCGCAGCGTCCGCACCGCGCCCGAAGAATCGCCGAGCTCCATCAGACGGACCATGCCGGCTTCGGTCAGAAGCGCCACGGAGCGTTCCAGGTTGCTGCTTGCCATCGCGGCCTCTTCGAGGACCCGCGCATAGTCTGCCATCGCCTCGTGCGCCCGACAGAGGGTCGATAGGGCCACCCCCAGCTCCGCCTGCTCAGGGTCGTCGAGCAGGGCCCGAGACAGGTAGCCGAACTGCTCCTCCGCAGGCCGGCCCGATGCATCCATCGCAGCAGAAAGTCGCAGCGTCAGCATGGACCGCAACGAGCGGTCCTCCGCCACGCTCAACTGAAGAAGCAACATCTCCACCCGGATCGCAGCATCTTCCCGCGCGGCCCGCTCGGCCAACAGCGCGAACGCGACCACCCAGCTCTTGTCAGGCGCCTGCTCCGCGACCCGCGTCAGCGTCTGAAGCACCGCCTCGAGCACCCGCGCCAGCAGCACATCGTCCGTCAGCGCCTTCTCATAGGCAGCGTGGCAGCCAGCCCAGTCCTGAAGCGACTCATCGAGCACTGTGCCCAGGTAGAGCAGCACCATCACACGCTCTTCCGCCGTCTGCATCAAGCTGGCCAGTGCCTGCAGCGTCTCGACGAGCTCGCCCGGCCGTTGCAGCACAGAGAGCAGTTCCGAGAGCATCGTCAGCACATCCACAGCGCTGCCGAACCGACTCAGGATCTCGCGACAGACCGATACCGCACCGTCCAGATCCTGCGATTCGCGCCGCCGGACCTCCGCCAGACGGAGCAAGATCGAGCGCTGAACCTTCGGCTCCGTTGCCGCTTCCGAACCACGCCGAAGGACCATCTCCCGTTCTGCGTGCCGACCCGACGCAGCAAGACGCTGCTCCACCTCATCCATCACCCGAAGAGAGCCGGGCGTCGCATCAAACGCGGCGCTCCACGCGCGCAGCGCAAGCAGCGGCTCCTCCATCCGATCCTGTGCGAAGCGGGCGAGCCGCTCCCACAGCTCGGCGCGAAGCTCCGAGCCGCTCGCCTCATCGGCCGCACGCTCCAGCGCCTGACGGACAATCTCGCGCAACGACTCGTCGTCAGCCGACTCATCGGCATCGCGCCAGTTCGACGCCAATCCAGGCTGCAGCAGCGCTGCCGCAACAAACGACCGGCAGCCGTCCGACCGGCGTGAGAGCCGGTCGCGGTACAACAGCGCCAGCTCGCAGTGCAGCTCCGACAGCTCTGTGCCCGCGGCGAAGGGAACCCGGCTCCGAAGCGCAACCTCGAGCGCGTCGGAACGATGCGCGACACGCGCGAACGGCTCGAGCAGCGCTACCGCAGCCGTCCGCTCCTCGAGCATCACCGCGTCGGACTCCAACACCTCGATCAGCAGCGTGGCGAAGGGCGCCGAAACGCCAAAGGCTCGATCCTCGGCCTCCACAAGCGCCACGCAGCGAGAAGCCGAGCCAAGCTCGTGCCAGACCAACGTCGCGAGCCGAAGCCGCAGCGCGCTCGCCTCCGCACTGTCGCCAATGACCTCGAGTTCCTGCCCCATCCACGACGCAGCTGCGGCATGATTGCCAAGCTTCAGCTCCAGCCGTGAAAGCGCCAACAGTGCAGCCCTGTCGCCCGACACGATCGAGAGCCTACGCCGCCACAACTCCAGCAGCGACTCCGGCGACTGCCCGAGCCCCTCGCCCAGCTCCGCTGCGCGCTGCAGCAACGCCGCTCGCTCCTCCTCCGATACCGCCAGCTCCACCAGCTCTGCAATGACAGCAAACGCCTCAGGCAGACGCGCTGCCTCCGACAGGAGCACCGACAACCGACGACGGCTCGTCACCTCAAGCGGCAGTGCCCGACTCACCGCCACATACCAGTCCAGCGCAGAGGCGCTCAGACCCATCCGATGATCAAGAATCTCTGCCACACGGAGCGAGACCTGCGCCGCAAAAAAACCATCCTCAGACCGGTGTACGATCTCCGACAGCGCCTCTGCGAGCGTGCTCCAGCCATGCACTGCCTCCGCCGCCGTTTCACTCAGCTCCACCACCTCAGCTGCCAGCGGCGCTAGCTCCACGGCGAACATCACCAGGGCAAAACCCCGGTCAGCCATCCCCTCGGTCGCCAAGCAGACACGGGTCGCCCGAACGAGCGTCGCAACCCGCTCCTCCACCCGGGTGTCCGCCGAGGCCTCTGCCGTCAGCGCCTCCACGAGCGCCTCCGCATCACCCACCCGGTCGTAGTGCGCGATCATCACAGATCGCGCACGCGCACCTACATCCTCATGCGACCACAGGCCGCGAAGAAGACTCTCGGCGCGCTCCAAGTAGACGACAGAAGAGAGCAGCGCAGCCGCCAGGTCGATACCACGATGAAGGTCGCCGCTTGCAGCAACCTGCTGCTGCGCGAGCGCCCAGGCCACAGCCTGCCCCTCCGACGCGGAAGAGAGCGCCAAGAGCCGCTCCAAAACGGTCACCCGCCGGACCCCGTCGCCAAGATCGCGGGCAAGTCGCTCCATCGAGGACCAGGCCGCACGGTCATCGGCGCGAATCTCGGTGTAGTCGCTCCACGCATCGAGCGCTTCGCGCGCCATGCCGAGCTTCTCGTCGTACAGCACTGCGAGACGGGCCAGAAGCTCCGCCCGCGAACCATCCTCCAGCGCCACAGACAGCTGTGCCCGAAGCACCTCCGCCAGCGCCGACCAGCTCCCCACCGAAGTATGAATCTCCGCCAGCATCAGCAACGCTTCATCGTGCGTCCGCTCATACCGGCGCGCGTCCGCCAGAACCGCTACGGCCGAGGCATGCGCCCCCAGTTCACGGAAGAAGATGGCGGCTGCATCCAGCAACAGCCCTGCCCGCTCGTCCGCCTCATCCGTCAGACCCGCGCACTCCAACACCACAACCGCACGGAGCTCCGCATTGCCCGAGGCCGCGAACAACTTCTCCAGCGACTGCAGCAACTCTCGATCGTGAGGCACGAACTGGCGCGCGATCTCAAAGTTCGCGATGGCGCTCGGCAGGTCGTTCAACCGCTCCAATCGAATCACAGCTGCCGCACGAAGACGGCCCGCCTTCTTCGCTCCATCCGTCGTCTGCTCGGCCGCCCACTCATAGGCCACCGCGACATCTTCCCAGCGATTCGACTGCGCTGCAGCGAGCTCGACAGCCGCGCTCCGCGCCGGATCGTCGGGCGACAGCCGGTAGCCAACCAACCGAGCATCCAGCGCGGCATCCGGCCGTTGCAGCTGCGCCTCCGCGACCTCCGCACAAGCATCAGCAAGCGACAACCGCCGGGTCGCCGCGGCCTGATGAAGGGCCACATCGAGCAGGCTCCACAGCGCCTCATAACGGCCAGCCGACCGATGCCCTTCGCACAAGAGATCCAGCAAGCCGACATCATCTGCCGTTCGCCAGACACCGGCACCGCCCGCACGACGCCAGAAGGCCTCGGCCTCGCTGCCCGCATCCTCGGTGCCGGCCACACCCGCAACAACAAGGCAGTGCAACCGCGCAGCCCCTTGCCACGCCAATGCAGCCTCCGATGCAGCGGCGGCCTGCCGAAGCAGCGCCAACCGATTCTGCTCGGAATCCGCACAGTCTGCCCACTGCTCAAGGTGCCATGCCAGCCGATCAGGCTTTCCAACCCGCTCAAGCAGCAAACGGAGCTGCTTCCGCGCCGGCGCGTAGTGCACATCCGCCGCGAGCATCTGCTCCAACTCTTCAATCGCCAATGGAGGGTCCGCGAGCTTGGCATCTGCCAACATCGCAGCGTGCACCAGGGCCTCCTGAGAAGCCTCATACGGCGCGATGCGGGCCACCTGCTTCCACTCAGCCCGAGCTGACGTCCATTCGCCCAGCGCTTCGCTCAACCGGGCAACCTGCAGCCACTCCGAAGGCTCCGATCGGAGCGAGGTGGCCTTCTGCCAAACCCCGCGCGCAGCATCGGCATCGCCCAGCTCCGCCTCCACCAGCGTCGCAATCTCTGCCAGATGCGGCGCGAACGGCGCCGCCCCGAACTGCTCCAGCGCTGCCAACCAGCGCACTGCCGCCTCCGAGGAACGACCCGAAGCCGCCGCAAGCCGGTCAAACAGGACCCAGTCGCAGGCCTCGCCGACCTCCTCTACGAGCAGGTTCGCCATCACGATGAAGGCCGAATCCGGATCCGAAAACTCTCGCTCCCAGATCTCCGCCATCGCGCGGCTCGTCGCTCGGCGCTCCCCACTGCCAACTGCAAACCGCATCAGCCCGTAGGCCTGAAGCAGCTCAGCCCAGAGACCGGCCTTGCCCAGGTAGGGCGCAGCAACCGTCGCCGCTGCCTCCGCAACATCTGCCCGCCCGAACATCGCGATCAGACCGGAAAGGGCCAGCCCGCCCGCGTCCGCGCCATCCTCGATCGCGCGACCAAACACCGATATCGAACGCCGATGCTCCCCAAGCCGGTCCGAGAGCAGCCGACCCCACTCCACAAGGAAGGCACCCCGCTCCGACTCCCCAGCAGTCTCCACAGCTGCTTCCAGACACTGCGACGCCACCGCCCAGTCTGCGCGGCGCATCGAAACCGACAGCAGCAGTTCCTGCGACTTCGCCGAGGCAACGCCCTCATCCCGCTGCGCAAGCAGCAGCTTGCTGGCCTCTGCCAGACGGCCCAGCCGCTCCGACAGCACCTGCGCCAACTCCAGCTCCACCGACGCACGCTCCGACACCGTCCAGGTCAGCGCCGCCTGCGCCTCAAGCGCCGCAGCCAGCGGAGCCCAGCGTTCAAACCGTGCGTAGATCCCGCACAGACGCCGCATCAGCGCAGCATCCGCATGGCCGCTCGCACGCACCGTCTCGATCATCGCAGCCGCGCGCAGAGGCTCGTTCAACTCCTCGTCGCAAAGCGCTGCAGCATGCGCCCGAAGCCGACCGGAATGCTCCGCATCCGACAGCCCCGATGCGACCGCTTCGAGCATCGAAACCCAAGACCGCACCTCGCCAACTGCGGCAGCCAGCTCTGTCACCCGAGCCAGCCGATCCGGCTCCGTCGCTGTCCGAACGAAGGCCTGCGCCGCCCACTGATAGCTCCGACGCGCATCACCGAGATCGCGCTCGCAGATCGCAGACAGTTCATCGCACAGCGCCAGCCCGCGCTCCGCAGAGACCAGAGGCACCAGATCCGCGAGCACCTCCGCACGCCGCTCCACCTCGCCCGCCCACTGGTACCGCTGGTCAAGCCGCTCCAGCACCACAAGATTCCGCGGCGATCGCTTCCGCCACGCCTCCAGTACCTCGCGCTCCGCCTCCGCGTGCGACAGCCGATCCGAGGCGATCTCCCACAGCGTCTCGCCGATCTCCTGAACCTGATCCGAACCGCAGTGCGAGAGCCGCTCCATCAACGACGCACGAAGCGTCGACCAGCAGCCGAACTCATCGCCCAGATCCATCAGCGTCTGCCAACGGCCGCTGCTCGCAGCGCTTGCGATCAGCCGCGCGAGACCCGACTGCCCGGGCTCACCGTAGCGCGCCGCCTCCAGCCACAACCGCTCCGCAGCAGCCCGATCCGACAGACGAACCAGACGAACCTCCGCCTCTTCCATCGCCAGCGCCACCTGCGTCTCGCCATCCACCGCGCCGCGCCGGAGCATCAGCGCCTGCGCCCAGCGCGGCCACAGCTCCTCGGACGGCAGGTAGCCCGCAAGGAAGGCGAACGACGCGTCGGCCCGACCCTCCGAGTCGCTCAGCAGCGTCTCGTGGATCCGCGCACAGACAACGTCATCATGCAGCGTCGTCGACGCGATCGCCGCAGCCTCCTCCAGCAGCTCTGCCCGCTCTGCCCCGCCACTCCGCAGCGCCTGCCGCTCCAGCAGCTCCACCAGCCGGCCCCAAGCGCCGCGCTCCGAAAAGGCACGGCGAAGCTCCGACAGAATCAGCGCGTCGCGCGGTTGGAGCTCAAGCAACTGCTCCAGCGCCCCGATCGCCTGCCACGGCTGCCGAAGACGCTCCGACCAGATCTCAACCACCCAACGCAGCGCCCGCGTCGCCTCCTCAGGCCGCGATGCATGCGACGCGTGCTCCATCATCATCGTCACCGCGTCGCTCCAGCGACCCGCCGACGCGAACCGCTCGCCCAGCGCCCACGCTGCCTCCACATGACCTGGCGCGATCTTCAAAATCGACTGCAGCGTCTGCGCCACCATGAAGGGCAGGTTCAGCCGCTCGCGGTACACCTCGACCATCGACTCCAGGATGCGCACCTGGTCGTCGCCAGCATCCGCCAGCGCCAGATCGTCCTTCAGAACCTCCAGCAGCGTGCTCCAGCGACCCGTTGTCGTCAGAAGCTCCTGGAGACCAGCGCGAGCTCCGGCGTGGTGCGGGCTGCGGCGCAGAATCTGCCGCCACACCTCCACCGCCTTGTCGTGCGTCCGCGCGTCCAGCGCGGCAAGCCCCGCCAGCTCTTCGCTCACCTCCAGCCACGCCGCCTGGTCAACCGTCACTTCTCGCAGACTCTGCAGCGCGCCAAGCAGCCTCCGCGGATCACCCTCGCGACGCGCGAGCTCCGCAAAGAAGGTCAGCGTCGTTACCTCGCGACCATCCAGCAGGCGCACCCGCTTGAACATCCGCTCCGCCGCCTCCATGTCGCCAAGCTCTCGCCAGTAGAGCCGGCCCGCATCGATCATCAGCTCCTTCGCCGACTCCTGCCAGACCAACGCCTTCACTGCCGCCTCGTAACAGGCCGCGAGCGAGCCAAGATCACCCACCTCTCGGTACCGCTTCGCCAGCGCGTCGAGCACCCCGAGGTCGTCCTCACCCGTCGCCCAGAGCGACTCCAACGCGGCCCGGTCCAGCCCCGCCAGCGACGCGGGATCGCTCCGGCGAGCACGACGATTCGGAGCAACGCTCTCGCCCGCTGCAGCAGACCGCAGCGCCGTCAGCGCAGGGCTCAGCTTCCATTTCAGCTTTGGCTCCGTCGGAGCGGCTGCGGCAGCCGCAGCATCCCGAACCGCAACCTCCGCCGCAGTCGCCTCCGGCGCGACCACAGCAGGCGATGAGACAGCAGCCGCCACATGCTCCGCTGCCGATACCTCGGCCGGCAGCGCCGCGAGCCGCGACTGCAGCCGGCTCACCCCCTCAAACGTAGGCGCAAGCTGCACGGCACGCTCCAGATAGGCCAGCGCCCGCTCCGCCCCCGCCCCGCTCTCAAGCGATGCCTCGCCCAGCGCAACAAGAACCTCCGCCTCTGCCACCGGCTCCGACACGGCATGAAGTTCCAGCTCCAGCAACCGCATCACAAGCCGCCAGTTCCCCTGGCCAGTGTAGATGCCGCGTGCCCAGGCCAGTGCCGCCCGGTTCTTGGGCCAGAGTTTGAACGCAGCCTGGTACTGACGCAGCGCCTGCTCCGGACGCCCCAACTGCAACTCCCAGATCTGCCCCACCGCACCAAACAGCTGTGAACGCTCCTCGACCGGGAGCGCAGCCGCCATCGACGCGAGCTGCTCCATGAGCCGCTCCCAGTCAACGCGGCTCTCAGGGCCGAACGGAGCTCCGAAGGTCTCGTACAGCCCGACCAGGTCCTGCCAACTCCCGTCCGCGACGAATTGAGCCTCGCAAAACGCGAAAAGGTCTGCCCGCGACGGCTCCGCGAGGAGTGTGCCAAGCGCCTGTTCAAGCTCATTCAACATCGTGACCTCTCCGCCGACTTCAACTTCACTACGCTCCGTAGCCACTTCGCCGATGGTCGTCACTTTCGCGCAGTTCTTGCTCTGCGCCGAGAGAAATCGGTCCCCGCGGCCCAGGTTACGCCGCCGAATCTCCCTCCGCAGCACGCTTCGCACGCGCCTCCGACATCATCGAACCCACCGCCGGAACCGCCGCCAGTACCTGTACCAGCAGCTGCAGCCCGTTCTGAATCAACCCCATCGCCAAGCCCGCTGCGCCGGCCGACGAACCAGGCAGATAGAGCCGGAGCCCCTCCTGCACAAAGTACTGAAAGTTACCCAAAAAACCAGGGCCCGTCGGAATCATCAGACCCACCACCAACGTCCCCAGCAGACCCCAGCCGGCATACCACGGCAGCATGAACCCGAAGCCGCGCGCCAGCCACCACATCCCGAAGGCATTCGCCGACCAGTAGACCACGGTCAGCAACAGAAACCACCAGAGGCGACCGCCACCATACAGCGACCGAACCCCCACCGAGAAGGTCTCCATCATCCCGATCAGACTCCGCGATAACCCCGCAGAAAGCCTGCCCACCGTCTCCGTCACGATGCGCTCCGCAAGCCACCTCTTCCACGCAAACAGCGTCAGCCCCACCGTTGCAGACACGAACACCAACAGGCTCGCCCAGCCCGCGCTCTGAACCACCTCTGACGCCGACACTGGCGCAGCCAGAATCGACAGAAACAGCACAAGCGTGATGATCAGGCCATCCGCAACCCGCTCCACAACCGCCGTCCCCAGCCCCGCAGAAAACGGCACGCCGGCACGCTGCTGCAACAGCAGCGGCCGCACAAACTCACCCAGCCGAAGCGGGAACAGAACGATCGCAGCAAACCCTGCCAAACCCACGCCAACCACCTGAGCCGTCGGCGCATCCGAAATCCCGCGCACCATCACAGCCCACCTGCCGAGACGGGCCGCGTGAACCACCACAAACGAGGCGACGTAGACCCAGATGTAGTGCGCCTCCACCGCCTGCGCCGACGCGAGCGTCGCACGCCAAAGACCCGGAATGCCCGACGAGCCGCCCACTTCGGCCGCCATCCCGTGGAGCGTCAACCAGAGAAGCCCCCCGCCAATCAGCAGGCTCGCCAGAAATCGCCACACCCACTGGGATCTCATCCAACGATCTCCAACCGTTCGACAGCGCCACCCGCGGCTCATCCACAGGCGCGACGCACGGCGCAATCTTCGAAGAGGGGAGGATCGGAGTCGAACCGACGAATGGAGGCTTTGCAGGCCTCTGCCTTACCACTTGGCGACCTCCCCAAGCGGAGCAAGCCGTCTAGGAAAGTCACTGCCCTCTCGTCAAGATGCCTGACAACGAGAGACTGCTTTCCTGACCGCCCGCAACCGAACTCAGGCGATTGTGATTTCCGGCGCCAGGTAGACATCCTGGATTGCATGCAGCAGCGCCACACCCTCGTTCATCGGCTTCTGGAACGCCTTCCGACCCGAGATCAGCCCCATGCCGCCGCCCCGCTTGTTGATGACCGCCGTCCGCACCGCCTCGGAGAGGTCGTTGCTGCCGGCCGCGCCACCTGAGTTGATCAGGCCAATCCGACCCATGTAGCCGTTTGCTACCTGGTAACGAACCAGGTCTATCGGATGGTCGGTCGAGAGCTTCGTGTACATGCGCTCGTCGAGCTTGCCGTACGAACTGCCGCCCATGTTGAGCGCCTTGAAGCCACCGTTGTTCTCGGGAAGCTTTTGCTTGACGATGTCCGCGCCAATCGTGGCGCCAAGATGGTTCGCCTGCCCCGTGAGGTCGGCCGCGACATGGTAGTCCTTGCCATCCTTCTTGAAACCGCTGTTCCGAAGGTAGCACCAGAGCACCGTAACCATGCCCAGCTCGTGGGCACGCGCGAAGGCCTCCGATACCTCCACAATCTGACGCGTGCTCTCTTCCGACCCGTAGTAAATCGTCGCGCCGACCGCGCAGCAGCCCATGTCAAATGCCTGCTCCACCTGCGCGAACATCACCTGATCAAACTTGTTCGGATAGGTCAGGAGCTCGTTGTGGTTGATCTTCAGCATGAAGGGGATCTTGTGCGCATACTTGCGCGAGACCGAGGCCAGAACGCCGTAGGTGCTCGCAACCGCGTTGCACCCGCCCTCCATCGCCAGCTTCACGATGTTCTCCGGATCAAAGTAGGCGGGGTTCTTGGCAAACGAGGCACCGGCCGAGTGCTCAATGCCCTGGTCCACCGGCAGGATCGAGACATATCCCGTCCCGCCGAGCCGACCGGCACGGAGAAGCCGCTCATAGTTCGCAAGCACCGGCGTCGGGCGGTCCGTGAGCGACAGCACGCGATCGACATAGTCAGCGCCCGGAACCGTCAGCGACGACCGCGGGATCGTCTCGCAGGTGTGGTTCAACAGAGACTCAGCGTCGGCTCCAAGAAGACTCGTAATCTCGCTCGTGTTCATTGCGCGCTCCTCCTTCGATGTGGCCTGCCCCCTCTATCGCCAGCACTACCGTGGTCAATTGCTTTGCGCAGCCACGCCCGCATCGCGACGAATTCGCGGGCTCGCGCAGCAGTCCTCCGCTACCCGACCCAGACGCCAACACCCGCGCGCTCCGGAGCCCCCATCCCGCGTTCGCACCCCTGGGCCGATAGCATCCAATCCAACGTAGCCTGTGAAGACCGCACCCGACACCTCTCCGGTCACCAATAGACCGAGCTGATCGTCACGGCTCAAAGCCCTCGACGCGCTCCGTGGTAACGCCGCCCCTGCCGGCGTCAGCTTCCACTGCCCCACACGTCCAGCACAACTACCCGCAGTTCTAGCCTGCACGCTCCATGCCGCACGGCCACTTCGGCCTGGAGTT
>CAIQPA010000092.1 GCA_903873545.1 uncultured delta proteobacterium | reverse complement strand
GAGCACCTTCGCGCGGGCGGGTCCGCCGCCGAAGCCCTCGATCACGAGGACGTTGGCCGGCTTGATATCGCGGTGAACAATGCGGGCCGTGTGGGCCTCTGCGAGCGACTCGAGGATGTCCATCGAGAGGCGGGCGACCATGGCTGCGGGGAGCTTTCCGTGTCGCGTCAGGAGCGTCTCCAGCGACACGCCCGTGACGAACTCCATAACGAAGTAGGGGGAGCCACCGGTGACGCCAAAGTCCATGACCCGCACGGTCTGCGGGCAGCGCAGGCTGCTGAGCAAGACCGCTTCGTGGCGGAATTTCTTGATGACCTCCGCCTGGCCGGCATGCTCGCCGCGGAGAATCTTGATGGCGTAGAAGAGGTCGCGCAGCTCGGTGTGGCGGGCCTTGTAGACGATGGCAAAGCCGCCCTCGCCGAGCTTGTCGACGAGTTCGTAGCGACCGCCAACGATGCGCTCGATGTCCGGCGGGAGGTCGAGCGCTTCGGTCGACTTCGTGTCGCGAACGGCAGGCTCTTTCGAAGACATCGGTGGCCGGGGTGGGACGAAACTGAGAGGACTTTGGATACACCTTGTGCTGTCGTTCCGTCAATCTAACGGCCTCCCGCGGCGCTCGCATTTGTGCTAGGCAGAATTCCTACGATGGGACGATGGAGACGTGATGGTAAATCTGCGCTGGTGTTTGATTGCAGCATTTCTCCTCACCGCCTGTGACGGCCTCACCACCGACACCGAGAGGCGCCGCCCGGTCGAGACCGATACGCGAGAGGATGCCGCTGATACCGGGGCGCCGCGCGACACCGAGGACGATGACGATACCGGTGACGACACCACCGACACCGGTGCGGTCGATACCGGCGCAGACTCGGGCGCCGACGCAGACACAGGCGACACGGGGGTAGGGCAGGGCAACCGCTGTGGCGGAGAATCGGCCCTCGACTACCGCGGCCTTGCCGCCAGCCCCGCGGCCTCGTGCGGCATCTGCGACGATGGCCTGCTCTACTGCGCCGCCCCCGACGAGCTCCGCTGCGCCGGCGCCCTGCCTGCCAACGGCTGCGGCGGCTGCGGCCAACTGCCCGCCCTCGCCGGCGAGAGTTGCGGCCTCTGTGACGACGGCCGCTGGGCCTGCGGCGGCGGCCAGCTCAGCTGCATCGGAGACGGCCCGACCAACGCCTGCGGCGGCTGCGCGCCCCTCGAGATCACCCCTGGTGCCTCCTGCCTGCTCACAGGTGGCGAGGCTGGCGTGGCAGCCTGCGACGGCGGCGATGCCGTCCGCTGCGCCCCGCTCGGCACCAACCTCTGCGGCGGTCTGGGAGAACTCGCGCTGCCGGCCGGTCTCACCGGCGTTGCCCCCATCCCCGGCACCCAGTTCACCGACCGCTGCCTGCGCGGCTCGCTCGTCTGCGAAGGAGACCTGCTCGCCGCAGCCCTCGTGGAGCAGGGGAACGCCTGCGGCGGCTGTGAGCCGCTACGTGGCGCGCCCGGAAATCCATGCAATGCATGTGGCGGAATCTGGGCCTGCGACGGTACCGAGGAGGTGCAGTGCGAGGGGCCGGCTCCCAACGACTGCGGAGGCTGCACCTCGCTTCCCCTCGCGGTAGGCGGCCG
>CAIQPA010000091.1 GCA_903873545.1 uncultured delta proteobacterium | reverse complement strand
GCTCTTGCTCGGTAACGAATGGTAGCGGAACCCGCACCTACAACGCCGGCGCCTGGAGCAGCTGCACGCTCACGGGCTGCAACGCCGGCTACCATGTACAGAGTGGCGCCTGCGAGCTCGACACGCGGAGCTGCACCCTTGCCGACGGCACGGGCAGCCAGTCCTGGCTCGGTTCGGTGTGGGGCGTTTGCACTCCCACGGCCTGCGATGCGGGCTACCATGTGGAGAGCGGCGCCTGCGCGAGCGATGCGCGCAACTGCCTGCTGACGGGCGGCGCCGGCAACCAGACCTGGAACGGCAACAGCTGGAACGGCTGCGTGGCCAGCGCCTGTTACGGCGCATTCAGTCTCTATGCCGGCACCTGCGTGCCGGCCGGCTGCGGCAACAGCGTGGTGGAGGCGGGCGAGGCCTGCGACGACGGCAACCTGGTGGCGACCGATGGCTGCACGGCCAGCTGCGCGGTGGCCGCCTGCGGCGACGGCCTGGTGCAGGCGGGCGTAGAGGGATGCGACGATGGGAACACGCTGACGGAGGAGTGCAACTATGGTGCGGCCTCCTGCACTGTCTGCAACGCCACCTGCAACAGCGCGGCGGGCGAGACGGACATCTGCGGCGACGGCATCCTCGACGCAGCGGAGGTCTGCGATGACGGCAACACGGTGGACGACGATAGCTGCGCCAACAGCTGCCTCTGCGGGGCCGGCTACCATGTGGAAAGCGGCGCCTGCTTGAGCAACACCCGCAACTGCTCGTCGAGCAACGCGACCATCGCCTTCGAGAGCTGGACCGGCAGCGCCTACGGCCCCTGCACCGCGACGGCTTGCGATGTGAACTACCACCTGGAGGGTGGCGCCTGCGCGAGCAACACGCGCGCCTGCTCCGTCGCCAACGCGACCACCGCGACGCAGAGCTGGACGGGCAGCGATTACACCGTCTGTGCGGCGACCGGCTGCGCTGCGGGCTACAGTCTGACCTCCGGTGCCTGCGTAGCAGCCGGCTGCGGCAACAGCGTGGTAGAGGCGGGCGAAGCCTGCGACGACGGCAACACGGTGGCCACTGACGGTTGCACCTCTACCTGCACCGTGGCCGCCTGCGGCGACGGCGTGGTGCAGACGGGCGTGGATGGATGCGACGACGGCAACACGGTGACGGAGGAGTGCGCCTACGGCGAGGCCTCCTGCGCAGTCTGCACCGCCACTTGCGCAACCGCTGTGGGCGAGACCGACATCTGCGGCGACGGCATCCTCGACACCGTTGAGGTCTGCGACGACGGCAACAGCGTCAACGGCGATAGCTGCAGCAACGGCTGTGTGTGCGGCACCGGCTTCCACCTCGAGGGCGGCGTCTGCACGAGCGACACGCGGAGCTGCCTGCTGGCCAACGGCACCGGCACCGAGCAGTGGAACGGCAGCTCCTATGGCAGCACCTGCAGCGTTACGACCTGCAACAGCGGCTACCACGTTGCGGCCAACAGCTGCGCGGCCGATGTGGTGAGCTGCACGCTCGCCAACGCGACCGCAGCAACCCAGACCTGGAGCAGCGGCACCAGCAGTTACGGCAGCTGCACCGCGAGCGCCTGCGACGCCACCTATCACGTGGAGAGCGGCGCCTGCGTGGCAAATGTACGCGCCTGCACGCTGGCCAACGGCACAGCCACGGAGAGCTGGAACAGCGTCACCAGCAGCTACGGGAGCTGCACGCCTGGGGTTTGCAACTCGGGCTACCATGTGGAGTCAGGGGCCTGCCTGAGCAACAGCCGGAGCTGCTCGCTCCCGAACGCGACAGTCGCGACCGAGAGCTGGACGGGCAGCGCCTATGGGAGCGGCACGGCCACGACCTGCGCGAGCGGCTACCATGTGGAATCGGGGGCCTGCGTGAGCGACACCCGGAGCTGCACGCTCGCCAACGCGACCGCAGCGACCCAGACTTGGACGGGCAGCGCCTACGGCAGCTGCACGGCCACGGCCTGCGCGAGCGGCTACCATGTGGAATCCGGTGCTTGCGCGAGCGACACCCGCAACTGCTCGCCGCTCCCCGCCAATGCGACGGCGGGCACGCAGACCTGGGCAGCCAGCGCCTACGGCGCCTGCACGGTCACGGCCTGCGCGAGCGGCTACATCTTGAGCGCCGGTGCTTGCGTTCTGCAACCCACCGTCGGTGCTTCTTGCACCTCCAACGCCGAGTGCGCCACCGGCCTTTGCGCCACCGGCCCAGACGGAACCGCGAACGACCGGTGCGCGCCTACTGGGATGAACTACATCCCCGCGGGCACCTTCAGCATGGGTTCGCCCCTGACCGAGGTGGGCCGCTCCACCGACGAAGGGCAGCATACGGTGACCCTGTCGCGCAGCTTCTTCTTGGGTCAGACGGAGGTGACGCAGGGGCAGTGGAAGGCGCTGAGCGACGGCATCAACCCTTCCTACTTCCAGTCCACCACCGGCCCGTATCCGAGCACTGCCAACGCGAACGACAGCGGCGCGGTGGATAGAGTGAGGTGGTATGCCGCCGTTGGCTTCGCCAATGCCCGCTCCGCGGCAGAGGGGCTCACCTCCTGCTACACTTTGACGGGCTGCACCGACGCCGCCGACGGGTGGAAGGATGGCACCCACAGCGGCTGCACGGGGGCCACCTTCGCGGGCCTCACCTGCACGGGCTACCGGCTGCCCACCGAGAGCGAGTGGGAGTATGCGGCGCGGGCCGGTACAACGACGGCTACCTACGGTGGGAACCTGAGTGCGACCAGCGGCTGCGTTACGCTGAGCGGTACGGGCGGTTTCGCCGCAGGCACAGGACTCGCCAGTTTGGCTTGGTACAACTGCAATGCTTCAGGCCGCTCCCAAGCGACGGCTAGCAAGGCGCCCAATGCCTTCGGCCTCTTCGACATGCTGGGTTATGTCGTTGAGTGGACGGGCGATCGGTACGTTGCCACCTCCCCTGGCACGGTGACCGACCCGCTCGGCGCCGCGACAGGCTCCACCCTGGTGGTCAAAGGTGGGGCGTACAATAATGGTCCCGTCAACGCGCGGGCCGCGTGGCGCGGCGACAATGGGGAGAGCGTAGCCAACGAAGACAAGGGCTTTCGCCTCGCGAGGACTGTCACGCGCAGCTGCGCTTCGCTGCCTGCCAATGCGACCGCTGCCGTAGAGGCGGCCACCGCGGCCGGCTGGGCCTGCGAGGCCACGGCCTGCGCTGCCTCCTACATTCTTGACAGCGGCGCCTGCTATAGCGACCCGCGCAGCTGCTCTCCCATGCCCGCCAACACGACGGCGGGCACCCAGGCCTGGACGGGCAGCGCCTTTGGAAGCTGCACCGCGAGCGCCTGCTCAGCCTCCTACCATGTGGAGGGCGGCGTCTGCCTGAGCGACACGCGCAGCTGCTCGACCCTGCCCGCCAACACGACGGCGGGCACCCAGACCTGGAACAGCGGCACCAGCTCCTACGGTAGCTGCGTGGCGACCACCTGCTCAGCTTTCTACCATGTGGAGGGTGGTGCCTGCGTGAGCGACACCCGGAGCTGCACACCCCTGCCCGCCAATGCAACGGCCAGCAGGCAGACCTGGAACAGCGGCACCAGTTCCTACGGTAGCTGCGCTGCGAGCGCCTGCGCGAGCGGATACGGGGTCAACATGGGTGTGTGCTCCTTGGGCTCATCCATCGGCGCGGCCTGCACCGCCAACGCCGAGTGCGCCACCGGCTTCTGCGCCACCGGCCCAGACGGCACAGCGAACGACCGGTGCGCGCCTACCAGCATGAACTACATCCCAGCGGGCACCTTCGCCATGGGCTCCCTCTCGGGCGAGGTCGGCAGAGAAACGGACGAGTTTCGGCACAACGTGACGCTCTCGCGGGCCTTCTTCATGGGCCAGACCGAGGTGACCCAGGGGCAGTGGAAGGCGCTGAGCGGTGGTACCAACCCATCCTTCTTCCAGTCCACGACCGTCACGACGCAGAGTACTGCCAATGCCAACGACAGCGGCCCCGCGGAAAATCTGGATTGGTATGCAGCCTTGGCCTTTGCCAACGCCAGGTCAGCGGCAGAGGGGCTCACCTCCTGCTACGCGCTCACGGGCTGCACGGATGAAGCCAATGGCTGGCAGGATGGCATTCACGGCGGCTGCTCGGATGCCACCTTCGCGGGCCTCACCTGCACGGGCTACCGGCTGCCCACCGAGAGCGAGTGGGAGTATGCGGCGCGGGCCGGTACGACGACGGCGACCTACGGTGGGAACCTGAGCGGTACGGTTACCAACTGCACGACGGCGCAGGCCAATCTCGCCGGTATTGCCTGGTGGTGCAACACCAGCGGAAATCGCACGCAGGCGGTCGGCGGCAAGACCTCCAACGCTTTTGGCCTCTCCGACATGCTGGGCAATGTGTGGGAATGGACGGGCGACTGGTACGGCACCTACCCCACCACGGTGACCGACCCGCTCGGCACCGCGACAGGCACCTACCGGGTGTTTCGCGGTGGCTCGTGGAGCGGCTTCGCCCAAGGCGTGCGGGCTGCGCGTCGCGGCGGCGTCTCCACCCCGGTCACACGCGTCAGCAACACCGGCTTTCGCATCGCGCGAACCGTACCGTAGGGGCGGCTAAGCCTCCGCGGCCGTACGCTGGTCGGCAGCCCCGGCCGTTGTTCGAGCGATGACTGGCCGCCGCGCACCGCCTCAGTCGATCCACCAGCCGGTGAGGTCGATGGGGACTGCGTCGAAGGGTGCGATGCGGGCGTCGCGAAGGTCGCCGGGCCAGACGCCCACCAGCGTCCAGCGTCCGTCGCGGGCCTCCATGACCTCGACCAGTTTGGCGTCAGGGTCGATGAACCAGATCCAGGCGACGCCGTGCAGCAGGTAGCGGGCCGCCTTGAGGCCGCGGTCGTACCGCATGGTGGAGGGCGAGAGGATCTCGCAGACCCAGTCGGGGGCCAGATCGATGGCGTTGGTCGCGGGGAGCCGTGGCAGCCGCTCGCGCCGCCATCCGGCGAGGTCGGGGCTGAGCACATCTGGCGCGCTGGAATCGCTGCCGAGCCGGAGCTCGGGCTCCGACAGGAAGAACCAGCCGCCGGGGCCGCCGCGCCCGAAGTCGAAGGGGCCGCCGAGGTCGACCGTGGCGCCACGACTCACCGCCTGAT
>CAIQPA010000090.1 GCA_903873545.1 uncultured delta proteobacterium | reverse complement strand
TTCGCGGAGACGCTTGCTGAGCACCCCCGCTTCGCCACCGCCTGGACCCAGCATGTCTGCGCCTGGGCCAACGGCACCGCCTGCGACGAGGCAGACCCCGAGTTCCAGCGCATCGCCACCGTCTTCCGCGAGCGCGGCTACCAGTTCCGCACCCTCGTCGCCGAGGTCATGACCTCGCCCATCACCACCGGCCTCGCTCCCACCGAGCAGGCAGCGGCGCGCCCCTTCGGCATCGCCATCGCCCGCCAGCAGACCTTCTGCCACCTCCTCGAGCAGCGACTCGCCACCGACGTCTGCGCCTCGTCCGGCGTCTCCGCGGCGCTCGGCCTCATCCCCGCCGACTCCTTCGTCCGCGGCGCCGCGGCCCCCCTCATCACCGTCGATCCCAACCTCTTCCAGTTTGCTGCCGCCGAGGCCTTCTGCCGCACCGTTGCGACGCTGCCGGCCATCGTCTCCACCTCCGGCGCGGCACTCTTTCCCGCCGACGACTCGGCGCTCACCCTCTCCCGCATCGTCGAAAAGCTCATGGGGCTGCCGCCCTCGCATCCGCGCCACCGCGCCGCCGTCGCCGCCCTCTTCGGCCACTACGCTGCGGCACGCGATGCCGGCGCCACCGCCATCACCGCCCTCCAGTCGGCCTTCGTCATGGGCTGCGTCTCTCCCGATGTTCTTGGAGTCGGACTGTGAAGCCAAACCCCTCCATGGACCGCCGCTCCTTCCTCCGCCGCGTGGGCCTCGTCGCCGCTGCAACCGGGCTCCCGCCCCAGTTCCTGCTCAAGCCCTCCATCGCCAACGCCGGAGCCCTCGACGCGCAGGCAACCTTCCTGCTCCTCTCCGTCTCCTCCGACGGCGACCCGCTCAACGCCAACCTCCCGGGCTCCTACGTCCCGGACGCGATGAACAACCCGCTGCTGCCCGCCACCGAGGTGAGCGTCGGAAGCCAGCGCTGGCTCGCAGGGAGCCCCTGGGCCGACGCCTCGCTCGACCGCTTCCGTAGCCGCACCTGCTTCTTCCACCATGTCTGCCACACGGCCGCCCACACCGAGATGGCTGCTGTCCTCGGCCTCCACGGCGCCATCGCCTCCTCCAACGGACGGGGCTTCGAGCAGCTCCCCTCCATGATTGCCCAGGAGAACGCCGCCGCGCTCGGCACGCTGCAGCAGGAGCCCATCGCGCTCGGCCCTGAGCGGCTCACCTTCGGCTCGAGGCCGCTCCCATCCATCCGCCCGCAGGAGGTCGCCGCGCTCTTCCTCGGCAGCCCCGCCGGCGGCCAGGCGGCCTCGCTCGAGTCGCTCGCAGAGCTCCGCGACGCAGCCATCAACGACCTCTACCGGCGCGAAGACTTTGGCGCGCCGCAGCGGGCCTTCCTCGACCGCTACGCGCAGTCCCGCAACACCGCCCGCGATATCGGCCTCCAGATCCGCGCCGCGCTCACCGGCCTCGCAGCGCCCGGTTCCGACGACGCCAACGGGCCGCGCGACCAGATCCTCACCGCGCTCGCCCTCTTCCGCCTCCGACTCACCCCCGTCGTCTCCATCAAGGTCCCCTTCGGCGGCGACAACCATGATGACGACGGACTGGTGCGCGAGGCCGAGCAGACCACTGCCGGTGCGGCCCACCTCGCCTTCCTCGACGAGCAGCTCCACAGCGGCCCCGACCCGCTCGCTGCGAAGGTCACCTTCGCCAACCTCAACACCTTCGGCCGCTCGCTCTACAACTCACCGGATGGGCGGGCCCACAACGGCGATCACCACGTCATGATGATCAGCGGCCCGGCCGTCCGAGGCTGTGTTGTCGGCGGCGTGCAGCGCCAGAACGGAGACTTCTCCGCGCTCCCCATCAACAGCATCACGGGTGCTGGCGGCGAGGTCGACGCCGACATCGAGGTGGGCGACACCATGGCCGCCGCCGGCCACACCCTCGCCGCCGCCTGTGGCGTGCCCGAGGTCCGCCGCGTGGAGCGCATCCGCGCCGGCTTCGCCGTCTTCGACGCAACGCTCTGACATCGTCGATTGGCGGGGGCAAAAGGGTGCGTCGACGCAGCGAGTCGTGTATCCTCTGAGCAGTAACTGGCCTCTCGCGGAGTTCGTCGCATGCGCATCGTCTCGACCCTGACCCTTGCCCTCCTTGTCGCAACCGCAGGGCTCCTCGGCGCCTGCGGCACCGAGACCCTCTCGCCCGCCACCGCCTGCGTCATCGACAACGACTGCGAGCGGGGCCAGGCCTGCGTTGACGGTCTCTGCACCGCCAGCAGCGCGGTCTCCGACACCTCCGGCTCGGGCGACGCCACAGAGACAGACACCGCGCCGGTCGAAGACACCACGCCCGAAGATACCGCGCCCGAAGATACCACGCCCGTCGATTCAGGCAGCGGCGCGGATACCACGCCGGTCGACACAACGGTCGAAGACACCACGCCCATCGACACCACCCCGGCTGAGCCCACCTGGACCTTCGCCATCACCACGCCCGTGGACCGCGACGCCTTCCGCACCTCCTCGACCATCACGCTCACCGGCCAGCTCACGGGCGACGCCATCGACTTCTCCACCTTCGACATCGCTGTCGCCTCCAGCATCAACGGCTCGCTCGGCATCATCCGCCCCGACGCGGCGGGTGCCTTCTCGCTGCCGCTCATCGGCCTCCGCCCTGGCCGCCACACCCTCTCGGTGCGGGCCGTCGCGCCCGATAGCCTCGAGCGCACCGCCAGCGTCGTCTTTGGCGTCTGCCCCGACGACTCCGTCATCGACTTCACCGCCGACCTCGACCCCGCCCAGTGGCTCGTCCGGGGCGACACCACCCGCGATGCTAGCGGCTGGCTCGAACTCACCGGACTCGCGCCGTCACGCGCCGGCTCCATCTACTACCTCGGCGACACGCTCGCGGAGGGCGATGTGGAGATCAACCTCCGCATCTCTACGGGCGCCTGCCCCACGCCCGGCCCCTGCTCCTCCTTCACGGAGGGCGCAGACGGCTTCGCCATGAACATCTGGAGCGTGGCCTCGGTGCCCGAACTCGAGGGCATCCTCGACCTCGCCGCCAACGGCGGCGGACTCGGCTACGGCGTCTCCGGCCTCTACGGCTCCCGCGTCGTCGACTCCTTCCACATCGAGTTCGATACCTACTACAACCGCAACGATCTCCACACCGACCCGACCTCGTTGCCCCACATCGGAATCACGCAGAACGGCAACCCGGAGAACCACCTCGTCTACTACGAATCCGCTTCGCTCGAGAACAACGAGTGGCACGACATCACCCTCTCCATCCAGGGTTCGCGCGTCCGCGTGATGTATGACGGCACCATGGCCATCGACCAGGATGTGCCCGGCCTCTCCTTCAAGGGCGGCTTCCTCGGCTTCTCCGGCTCCACGGGCTACTACTACAACTACCACCGCATCGACGACCTCCAGATCGTCCAGAGCTGCACCTTCTGAGGTCGCGAACCTTCATGCAACACGCCGCTCCATCGCGCCTCCGCAACGCCTTCGCCGCACTCGCAGCAGGCCTCCTCTTCGCGGCCTGCTCCGCCTCCGGCTCCACCGCACCCGACTGTGAAACCGCTGTCGACTGCGCCCGTGGCCAGACCTGCCTGGCGGGCGCCTGCGTGGAGGGCGCGATCGACACCGGCAGCGAAGACACCGCCGCCGACACGAGCCGTATCGACACCGGTAGCGAAGACACCACCGCTGACACCGACCCCGCCGACACTGCGGTCGACGCCACGACCGTCGCCGACACGACGGTCGACGACACAGACCCCGCCGATACGGGTCTGGAAGACACCGAAGTCGCCGACACAGAAACCGCCGATACGGGTGCGGAAGACACCGCGATCGACGACACGACCGACACCACCGTTGCCGACACCACCGACACGACGGTCGAAGACACCACCGACACGACCATCGACGACACCACCCCCGTCTGCCCCGAGATCCCGCTCCTCGACTTCAACGCCGACCTCAGCTCGTCCGAGTGGCTCATCGTCGGCGATGCCTACCGCGAACCCGCAGGCTGGCTCGAGCTCACCGGCCTCGCAGGCGGCCAGCAGGGCGCCATCTTCTACCTCGGCAGCGTGCTCTCGCGCGGCGACACCGAGATCTCGCTCCGCGTCTCCACCGGCCAGTGCATCCTCCCCGGCCCCTGCGACTCGCTCGCGGATGGCGCAGACGGCTTCGCCCTCTCCATCTTCGGCGTCGGTGGCGTGGTCGAGCTTGCCAACCTCCTCGCCGAGGCGCGGCCGGGCGAAGGGCTGGGCTACGCGGTCACGCCGCGGGCCGTCGATGCCTTCCACATCGAGTTCGACACCTACCACAACGCCATCGACCCCACGCTCGGCAACCACGTCGCCATCACCCTCAACGGCGACCCCACCAATCACCTCCTCTGGACCGAGACCCCCACCCTCGAGAACAACGCCTGGCACGACATCGTCCTCCGCATCGCCGGCGCTCAGGTGACCGTCCTCATGGATGGCGTGACCGTCATCGATGCCGACGTCCCCGGGCTCGACTTCAAGGGCGGCTACATCGGCTTCACCGGCTCCACGGGCGGCTCCACCAACTACCACCGCATCGACGACCTCCAGATCGTCCAGGCCTGCACCCGCTGAACCCGCCATGACCGACGCCGCCGCTCTCGACCTCCTCGTCGCCACCTTCCACGCCGGCACCAAGGCCCGCACGCCCGAGCTCCTCGGCGCCATCGACACCTTCCTCTCCGCCCTCGAGGCAGGCCGCCTCCGCGCCGCTGCCCCCGACGGCAACGGCGGCTGGCAGGTCAACGCCGGCGTCAAGCAGTCCATCCTCGTCTGCTTCCGGCTCGGCGACCTCGTCGAGAGCGGCGCCGCCGGCGGCCTCCACTTCATCGACAAAGACACCATGCCTGCGCAGTCTGCCGGCTTCGCTGAGCGCGGCATCCGCATCGTGCCCGGCGGCTCCTCCATCCGGCGCGGCGCCTTCCTCGGCCGCAGCGTCACCTGCATGCCGCCGATGTATGTGAACGTCGGCGCCTTCATCGACGACGGCACCATGGTCGACAGCCACGCCCTCGTCGGCAGCTGCGCCCAGATCGGCAAGGGCGTCCACCTCTCCGCCGGCTGCCAGATCGGCGGCGTGCTCGAGCCCATCGGCAACCGCCCCGTCATCGTCGAAGATGGGGCGCTCGTGGGCGGCAACACCGGCATCTACGAAGGCACCCTCGTGCGCCGCGGCGCCGTCATCGGCGCGGGCGTCGTCCTCACCGCCTCCACCCCTGTATTCGACCTCGTCCACGACCGCATCCTCCGCTCCGGCGACGGTCAGCCCCTCGAGATCCCCGAGAACGCCGTCGTCGTCCCCGGCAGCCGCGCCATCGGCTCCAGCGACTTCGCACGCCAGCACGGACTGCAGATCCAGACCCCGCTCATCGTCAAATACCGCGACGCCTCCACCGACCTCCGCACTGCCCTCGAGGGCTCGCTCCGCTAGGCTCCGCATGACCGCGCTCACGCCCGAACAACTCATCGCCTTCCGCCGCGACCTCCACCGCCACCCGGAGCTCTCCCACCAGGAGTCGCGCACCGCCGCCAAGGTGGCAGAGGCGCTCCGCGCAGCCGGCCTCGCCCCCGCCACCGGCATCGCCGGCCACGGCGTCGTCGCAATCCTCGAAGGCGACCATCCCGGCCCCACGCTCCTCTTCCGCGCCGACATGGACGCACTCCCCATCACCGAGGAGAGCCGCCACGGCTACGAGAGCTGCAACCCCGGCGTGATGCACGCCTGCGGCCACGATGTGCACACCACCGTCGGCGTCGGTGTCGCATCGCTCCTCGCCAGCCGCCGCGCCGACCTGCACGGCCGCATCAAGTTTGTCTTCCAGCCCGCCGAAGAGGCCGCGCCGCCGCCGGGACAGGTCATCGGCGCCGAGCTGATGGTCCGCGAAGGGGTGCTCGAATCGCCGGCCGTCGACGCCGCCTTCGCCCTCCATGTCATGCCCCTCCTCGAGGCCGGCAAAATCGGCTGCACGGGCGGCGCCGTCTGGGCCGGCAGCGACATCTTCGACATCCACCTCACCGGCAGCATGGCCCACGGCGCCTACCCGCACGAGGGCATCGACCCCATCGTCGCCGCCGCCGCCGTCATCCAGGCACTCCAGTCGCTCGTGGCCCGCGAGACAGACGCCCGCGAAGCCGCCGTTGTCTCGGTCTGCCGCATCACCGCAGGCACCGCCTACAACATCATCCCCGACCGCGCCCACCTGCAGGGCACCATCCGCACCCTCTCCACCAGCGTGCGCGAACGGCTCCTCGCCCGCTTCAACGAGCTCGTGAAGGCCGTCGCCACCGCCTACGGCTGCACCGCCGAGATCGCGCTCGTGCAGGGCGCCCATGTGACCACCAACAACCCCACGCTCGAGCGCCTCTTCGCCGAGCGCATCGGCGGGCTCGCCACCGTCCCCTTCAAGCCCCAGATGGGCGCCGAAGACTTCTCCGCCTTCGCCCGCCGGGTGCCGGCCGCCTTCCTCTTCCTCGGCGTCCGCAACGAGGAGCGCGGCATCATCCACATGATCCACACCCCCCGCTTCGACGTGGAGGAGAGCGTCATCCCCACCGCCGTCGAGAGCATGAGCGAAGCCCTCCTCGCCACCGCCCGCGACTGGGCCACCATCGCGCCCCAGCTCTCGTGATCCTGCGCGAGGGGGTGGAGCTCCTCCGCTGGTTCTCACGCGACAAGTGTCTCGCCCGCGAAGAGGCCACCGGCGAGACCTTCCTCGTCCGCGGCGGCATCCCCGGCGAGCGGGTCACCATCGCCGAGCATCGCCACGCCTGGCGCACCGAGCGTGAGGTGGTCGCCGTGGAGCGTGCCGCGGCCCACCGCCTCGCACCCGCCTGCAGCCACGCGCCGGCCTGCACCGGCTGCTCGCTGCTTCACATCGACGAGGCAGCCGAAGACGACCTCCTCCGCCTCACCATCACCGAGGTCCTCGCCCGCTTCGCCGGCCTCGACCTCGCGCCCGACCGCATCGAGGCCATCGTCCCCACCCGCCG
>CAIQPA010000089.1 GCA_903873545.1 uncultured delta proteobacterium | reverse complement strand
GGTGTCGTCGACCGTCGTGTCGGTGGTGTCGTCGACCGTCGTGTCTGCAGCGGTGTCTGTTCCCGTGTCTGCGCCCGTATCGACCGCGGTGTCGTCGACGTTGGTGTCGGGCGCGGTGTCTGTGCCGGTATCGACCGTCGTGTCGATCGCGGTGTCTGCGCCGGTATCGTTGACCGTCGTGTCGGGCGCGGTGTCTGCGCCGGTATCGACCGTCGTGTCGGACGAGGTGTCGGACGAGGTGTCGGACGAGGTGTCGCCCGTGCCCGTGTCGCCGCGCAGATCGACGCAGCTGCTCGGCACGCCGGTGCATTCAAAGTTCCGCTCGATCTCGCAGATGTCGTTGCAGCCATCGCCCGGGGCGGTGTTGGCGTCGTCGCACTCTTCCGTCAGTGTCACGAGGCCGTCGCCGCAGGTGGGTGCGGTCGTGTCGGTCGTGGACTCGCCGCCTGCGCAGGCTGCCAGCAGGGTGAGGGCGAGGAGGGCGGCCGCAGTGCGGCCCGACAGGAGAAGGGAGGCGAGGGTAGAGGTCATGCGCGGAGCTCCGGCTTGTGACCGCGTGACGACGGTGTCGTGACGCGGACAGCTTCAATTCCTCCACCGCCTAGTGGAAATGCTCTGGCGCGGCGAGAGCCTATGAGCCAGCCGCCAGTGCTTCGGGCGCCGCGCCGCGATCTTTTAGGTGGCGTTAGCGGGCGGGGCGGGGCGGGAGCGGCGGCAGTGCCTCCTGCTCGGCCAGCGTGGTGGCCACGGCGCCGGCCACCGCGGTGGCGATGCGGGTGCAGAAGGCGCGACGGTCGGGGCCGGTGAAGTCGCCGAACTGACCGGTGAGGTCGTTGCAGACCAGGGTGGTGGCAGCGCCGCGATCGACAGACTGCTGCCAGAGCTCGCGGTAGCGGAAGGCTGCCGTCCGGAGCGCGGGCGTGACGGTCCCGGTCGGGTCGGGGTCGCCGAGCAGCTCTCCGAGCACCAGCTCGCCGGCGCGGATGGCGCCGCATTCGCCGCAGCCGGTGATGCCGCCGCGGCGCAGGGCCTGGTAGGGCGCGGTCGCACGGCCGAAGGTCTCAGCGATGGTGATGCCGCAGGAGCGGTGCGCTACCTCGGTTCCTTCAAAGAGCAGGTGAGCCCGCTCCGACGCAGCCGCGATGAGCTGGCCGAGGGTGAGCTCGCTCACGCCCGGCGGCGGCGGGCCAGCAGGGCCAGGCCGAGGAGGCCGAGCAGCGAGGCGCTGCCGTTGCCGGCCGCGGAGCAGCCGTCATCGCTGGCAACCTTGCGGTCGTCGGTGGCGCCGGTGCCGGTGTCGGCAGAGGTCGCCGCGTCCTCTGTGCTGGTGTCGGCCGTATTGCCGGTGTCTGGGCCGCTGTCCGGGTCTTCGGTTCCGGTGCTGTCGGGTTCGACGGCGGTGTCGGGTTCGACGGCGGTGTCGGGTTCGACGGCGGTGTCGGGTTCGACGGCGGTGTCGGGTTCGACGGCGGTGTCGGTGCCGGTGTCTTCGGTCGCGTCGGTGCCGGAATCTGCGCCCGTGTCGGAGCCTGCATCAGGGTCGGTGGGGGCGGGGAAGCTGGTCGAGTCGCCCGGGTCGGTGGCGTCGAAGGTGGGGTTCGGGTCGCCGACGGTCCAGCTGCCATTGGGGTCGCCGAGCTCCTGGCCATTGGTGAAGCCGTCGCCGTCGGAGTCGAGGCCGGCGAGGACCGGGCCCCAACCCGCAGGCGCGGTGAAGACGCTGGTGGTGATGCCAGCGGCCACCGCAGTGCCGAAGCTGTTGCGGGCGCCGCCGGACGGCGTCGTGTGGCAGCTGGTGCAGCCGAAGTCGGCGCCGTTGGGGATCTGCGTCACGCGGAAGGGGCGGGCCTCTGCGCCAGCGGCGGCGAGGGTGGTGAGTGCAACGGTGGCGCCGGCGAAGAGGAGACGGTTGATGGCAGACATGGAGGCTCCGATGGGAAGCGTTGAGGAATTCGTCGTGCAGTAGGCCACGGTTCAGGCGCCCTGTGCAAGCAGAATTGGCTCCACCCTGCCTCATGGCGCGGTGCGCCGTAGGCGGGTTTGGTGACCCCGCGCGAACTGTGATAGGCAGGCCGCAACCTCGTCCTGCTCGAAGGAATCGCCGATGCGTCACTGGTATCTTGCCTCGCTCCTGCTCCTTGCCGCCTGTAGCTCCGACGACAAAGAGGCGGCGACCGCCGACACTTCGGGTTCCGGCGCCGACACCACAGATGTGAGCGACGGCTCTGGGACCACCGACACGACCGAGGCCTCCGGCGACACCACCGGCTCCGGCGACACCACCGACACGGGCGGCGGCGATACCGGCCCCACCTTCGACCTGACCGCTCCGTTGAGCTGGCCCTTCGAAGAGGCCGGCCCCTTTGTGGTCGGTTACCGCCATTGGGAGGTCACCTACACCTCGCCCGGCAACGGCGAGCAGCGGACCATCGGCATCAACATCTGGTACCCCGCGACCGAGAAGACGGCCACCTCGCCCAACTACCTCAACCTGGCGCTCTTCCGCGACACCGACGTCTATGTGGATGCGCCGCCTGCGCCGCCCGTCTACCCGAACGGCAAGTACCCGGTCTGGGCCCACTCACATGGCTCGCAGGCCTACGGCGGAAGCTCCTCCGACCTCATGCGCCACCTCGCCTCGCACGGCTGGGTGGCCGTCGCCCCCGACCACACCAACAACCTCTTCAACCAGGATGTGAACCCGCGTCCGCTCGCCTTCTACGCGGAGCGCCCGACCGACGTCATGGTCGCCATCGACCAGCTCGATGCGCTCCCCGACGCCACCTGGCTCGCCGGCACCGCCGACACCTCGCGGGTCATCATCTCGGGCCACAGCTTCGGCTCCTTCGACGCCTGGGCCCTCGCCGGCGGCAGCTACGACACCACGCTCATCCAGCAGAAGTGCGACAGCGGTGAGTTCCCCGACTGCACGCCGGAGCGGGTTGCCCTCTTCGGCCCCGGCTTCCGCGAGCCCCGCGCCATCGCGGTTGTGCCCATGGCTGGCCGGATGGGCGCCGATTGGCGCGGCGACGACGGCCTGCGCTCCGTCAACATCCCCATGCTGCTCATGAGCGGCTCCAACGACGACGTGGGCAACGCCGACGCCTTTGCCCATATGACGGGCAAGCCGGTCACCTGGATCGATTTGGCCGGCGGCTGCCACGAGACCTTCGCGCTCGGCTTCTGCACCACACTCAACAAGGCCACGGGCTACGGCCTGGTGAACACCTACGCGCTCGCCTTCGGCCGCCAGCAGATGTTCGCCGACAGCTCCGTGGATGCCGTCCTCGATGGCACGCAGGTGGTGAGCGACCTCGTCACGCTCCAGAAGCAGCCCTAACCACGATGAGCGCGGTCCCCTCGGGCATCCCCGCTCGCGTCTCCCTGGTGGAGGTGGGCCCGCGTGACGGCCTGCAGAACGAGCGTGTGCGGCTGACGACCGACCAGAAGGTCGACCTCGTGCACCGGCTGGTGGATGCCGGCCTGCGCGACGTGGAGGTGGGGAGCTTCGTGCACCCCAAGTGGATCCCGCAGATGGCCGACACCGCAGAGGTGCTCCGCCGGATCCGCAAGGTGGAGGGGGTGCGCTACTGGACGCTGGTGCCCAACCAGAAGGGGTTCGAGGCGGCCTGTGAGGCGGGCGCCCGCGACATCGCGGTCTTCCTCTCGTCGAGCGAGACCCACAACCAGAAAAACCTCAACCGGAGCATCGGCGAGAGCCTCGCCGGCATCCGCGAGATCGTGGCGCCGGCGCTGGCCGACGGCATGCAGGTGCGGGGCTACATCTCCACCGTCTTCGGCTGCCCCTACGAGGGTCGGGTCTCCTTCGATCGGGTGCTCGACACCGCGGCTGCGCTGCTGGAGATGGGCTGCCTGCAGGTGAGCCTGGGCGACACGACCGGCATGGGAACCCCCTTTCAGGTGCGGGCCGGCGCGGCGCGGGCGCTCGCCCAGTTCGGGACGGAGCGCATCGCGCTGCATCTGCACGACACGCGTGGCACCGGGCTGGCCAACGCGCTGGCGGGGCTCGAGGTGGGTGTGACCACCTTCGACAGCTCCATCGGCGGCATGGGCGGCTGCCCCTACGCGCCCGGCGCCTCGGGCAACCTCGGCACCGAAGACCTGCTCTATGTGCTGGCCGAAGCAGGCATCGAGACGGGGGTGAGCCTGGAGGCGCTGCTGCGCATCTCGGGCCGGCTCGAGAACGACTTTGGCGCGACGCTCAACTCACGGCTGTATCGCTACAGCCAGTCCGGGAAGTCGGGGACATGGAAGACGCTCTGATGCAGCCTGCCGTCCTGGTGGAGCGGCGTGGCGGCACGCTGCTGCTCACGCTCAACCGGCCCGACCGGCTTAACGCGCTCTCGCTCGAGCTGGTGCAGGCCTTCGAGGCGGCGCTGACGACGGCTGCAGCCGACCCTTCGTGGCGGGTCTGCCTGCTGGCGGCCGCGGGCGACAAGGGCTTCTGCGCGGGTGCCGACCTTAAGGAGCGGGCCACCATGAGCGAGGAGCAGGTGCGGCAGTTTGTGCCGCGGCTGCAGGCGCTGGCCTCGCAGCTGTCGTCGCTCGACCGGCCGACCATCGCGCTGGTGCAGGGCGCCGCACTGGGCGGCGGGCTGGAGCTGGCGCTGGCCTGCGACCTGCGCATCGCCGCCGAGGAGGCGACGCTGGGGCTCACCGAGGTGCAGCTCGGCATCATCCCGGGCGCCGGCGGTACGCAGCGGCTCACGCGGCTGGTGGGCGTGGCAAAGGCCAAAGAGCTCATCTTCATGGCGCGACGACTGACGGGCGCCGAGGCGGTGGCGGAGGGGGTGGCGAATGCCGTGGTGCCGCGGGCCGCGCTGCTCGAGACCGGGCTGGCCTGGGCGGAGCGGATCGCGCTTGGTGCGCCGCTGGCCATCATCGCGGCCAAGCGGGCGATCGATGAGGGCGCCGCGCTGCCGCTCGCAGAGGGGCTGGCGGTGGAGCGGATCTGCTATGCGCCGCTGGTCGAGACAACCGATCGTGTGGAGGCGCTGACCGCCTTCCGCGAGAAGCGGCCGCCACGGTTCGAGGGACGATGAAGCTTCTCCGCCGCATTGCTGCAGCCCTTGTTGCTGCCACGCTTTCGCTGCCCGTCGCGGCGGGCGAACTGCCGCCTGTGCCGCAGCTCGAGCGTGCCGCCTTTGTGGTGGAGAAGGGTGGCGACTGGTCGCTCTGGGCCACGGGCGCGGAGCCTGCAGGCTGGCCGAAGCTGGAGGGCTTTGTGGCACCGACGGGTAGGGCGACGGCGGAGCTTCGTGCAGGCGACCTGCAGGGCTGGCTGCCGTTGCAGCTCCCGCTGGATGGTCGCACCGAGGCGATGCAGACGATGGGCGCGGCCAAGCTGGCGCGCGAGCAGCACGTTCGAGCGCGGGCCGGCATGGGCCCGGGCACGCTGCTGCTCGATGCGCCGGGGCGCTCGCCTGCGGTCGGTCAACGCGCCACCCTCTATCTCACCCGGACCTTCGAACTGGCCGACCCCGCCTCGGTGGTCTCGCTGCAGTCGGAGCTGGAGTTTGCTGCGGGCGCGATCGTCTATCTCAACGGCGTGGAGATCATCCGCCAGCAGGTGCT
>CAIQPA010000088.1 GCA_903873545.1 uncultured delta proteobacterium | reverse complement strand
CGCTCGGGCTCACCCTGGCCATGCTGCTGCGCGACCCATGGGTGAAGCTGAAGGGGGTGTATCGGGTGCTCCTCATCGTGCCCTGGGCCATCCCGAACTACATCACGGCCCTCATCTGGAAGGGGATGTTCCATGTGGAGTTCGGCGCCATCAACCGCATCCTGGAGCTGGGCGGCGTGGAGCGCATCGACTGGTTCGGCCAGTTCGCTACGGCCTTCGCTGCCAATGTCACCACCAACACCTGGCTCGGCTTCCCCTTCATGATGGTGGTCTCCCTCGGCGCGCTGCAGTCCATCCCGCGCGACCTCGACGAGGCCGCGGAGGTCGATGGTGCGAGCCGCTGGCAGCGCTTCCGCCATGTCACGCTGCCGCTGCTCCGGCCCGCGCTGGTCCCGGCCATCATCCTGGGCTCGGTCTGGACCTTCAACATGTTCAACGTCATCTATCTGGTTTCGGGCGGCGCGCCCGGCGGCTCGACCGAGATCCTCATCTCCGAGGCCTACCGCTGGGCCTTCTCCCGCCAGTACCAGTATGGCTACGCGGCGGCCTACGGCGTGCTCATCTTCCTGCTCCTGCTCCTCTACACGGAGCTCACCCGTAACCGCTCGGAGGAGAGATGAGCCACGACGCCTCGGTCACGGTGCCCTGGTCCAAGCAGCTTGGGCGGCAGGCCATTCTGATGTTTGCCACCATCCTCACCCTCTACCCCGTGCTCTGGGTGCTGAAGATCGCCTTCTCGGAGCAGTCTGGCTTCGGCTCCAGCCTTGTGCCCTGGCCGGAGCACCCCACGCTTGCCAACTTCGGGCGGGTGATGGGGGCGGTCGACTCAGCCGGCGAGCCGGTCTTCTTCCGCCAGGTCTGGAACTCCACGGTCGTCTCGCTCGCCACCACGGCGGTCGGCATCGCCGTCTCGACCACCGCGGCCTATGCCTTCTCCCGCTTCGACTTCCCCGGCCGCAACACCGGCATGCGGGTCTTCCTCATCACCCAGATGTTCCCCGGCGTGGTGATGGCCGTCCCCCTTTACATCCTGCTCGACGAGCTCCATCTGCTCGACAGCATGCTTGGCCTCACCATCGTCTACAGCACCACCAGCGTCCCCTTCTGCGTCTGGATGCTCAAGGGCTACTTCGACACCATCCCGCGGGAGCTCGAAGAGGCAGCCCATGTGGATGGCGCCTCGCAGTGGACCATCTTCACCCGCATCGTGCTCCCGCTCGCCCGACCGGCCATCGTCGTCACCGCGCTCTTCGGCTTTATGACCGCCTGGAACGAGTTCATCCTCGCCGCCACCTTCCTCTCCGATGAGCGGGCCACCACGCTGCCCGTCGCGCTGCAGCGCTATGTGGATGCCTTCGCCACCGACTGGGGCGGCTTTGCGGCCGGCGCTGTGCTCGTCTCGCTCCCTGTCATGCTCCTCTTTTTCCTTCTCCAGAAGCATCTCGTCGGCGGCCTCACCGCCGGCGGCGTCAAAGGCTAAAACCATGACCCTTCTCCGCGCCTTCTGCCGGCCGGTCACTGCCGGCCTCCTCCTCGCCTTGCTCACCGGCTGCTTCACCTCCGAAGAGCTCACAACGCCCACCTACGACACGGGCGTCCGCAGCGACTATGTCGACGCCGGCATCCCCTACGACCCCCGCCTGCTGAACGCCGACACCACGCCGGCCGAAGAAGACACCGCACTCCCCGACACGGGCGAAGATGCGCCCCTCTTCCCGGACGATACGGCGCCCGTCGAAGACACCACCATCGCGCCGCCCACCCAGCTCCGGAGCTGCGCCACCACCATCTCCTACCGGCCTGCCAGCTCCGTCACTTCGGTCGCCGCGGCGGGCGAGTTCAACGGTTGGTCAACCAGCGAAACACCGCTCGTTGATGGCGACGGCGACGGCACCTGGACGGCGGAGGTCACGCTCCCCGCCGGTGAGTATGGCTTCAAGATTGCGGTCGGTGGGGTGCTCGAGACCAGCGTGCCGGCCGATGTCTACACCAAGTGGACGGGCGGCGCGGAGAACCGCAACCTCATCGTCGGCGACTGCCAGCAGCCGCTCCTCGGCCTCATCACCGCGACCGCCACGGCCGAGGGTTCGCTCAACGCCGAGGTGCAGTTCTCCTCCGCCGCCGATGCGGCCCCCATCGACCCTGCAACCGTCCGCGTCACGGTTGGAGAGGCCGAGGTCACGCCGACCGTCGATGCCACCACAGGGCGCATCACGGTCGCCACCACGGGTCTCTCGCCGGGCAAGCACAGCCTCCGCGTCACGGCCTCCGATACCAGCGGCCGTGCAGCCGAGAACGGCACCCTCTACATCCCGCTCTGGGTCGAGGCCGAGCGGTTCGACTGGCGCGACGCCGTCATGTACTTCACCTTCATCGACCGCTTCCGCGACGGCGACAACACCCTCCGCGGCGGCGCCGTTCCGGGCGTCGACACCCGCGCGAACTATCAAGGCGGCGACTTCAAGGGCATCCTCGACACCATGCGGAGCGGCTACTTTGAGCGCATGGGCGTCAAGCTCATCTGGCTCAGCCCAGTGTACGAGAACCCCGACGGCGGCTTCGAAGGCAACGGCGAAAATGCCGGCCGCCAGTTCAGCGGCTTCCACGGCTACTGGCCGGTGAGCGGCACGGGCGTCGAGGGCCGCTTCGGCGACACGGGCGCCGGCGCAGCGGAGCGGCTCAAGGAGCTCATCGCAGAGGCCCACACCCGCGGCATCCGGGTGCTCTTCGACCTGGTCACCAACCATGTGCACGACCAGCACGAGTATGTCAGGGCCCATCCGAACTGGTTCCAGGGCTCCTGCGGCGTCTGCGGCACCGCTGCCTGCCCCTGGGACAGTCGCCCCATCGACTGCCTCTTCGCAAGCTACCTCCCGGACCTCGACTACAAGAAGCACGAGGTGACGCAGCAGATCACGAGCGACGTCATCGCGCTCGCCAAGGAGTTCGACGTGGACGCCTTCCGCGTGGATGCCGCCAAGCACATGGACCACATCATCATGCGGCGGCTTGCGATGAAGATTCGCGATGAGGTCGAGCAGGGGCAGGGCGCTCCCTACTACCTCGTCGGCGAGACCTTCACGGGCGGCGACGACGCCGGCCGCCAGCTCATCATGAACTATGTGGCCCCCTACGAACTCGACGGCCAGTTCGACTTCCCCCTCTTCTGGGCCATCCGGAACGCCCTTGCTGCCAACGGCTCCTTCGTCGATCTCGACAACGCCGTCGGTGCCGGTGAGCGCTACTACCGCGGCGCCGTCCAGAGCCCCTTCCTGGGCAACCACGACGTGGTCCGCTTCGCCTCGCAGGTCACCCGCGGCAACGACAACATCTCGCCCTGGGAGAGCGTCGCAGACCCCATGTTCACCGCCGGCTCGGTGACGGAGTGGAACGTCATCAACCGGATGAGCATGGGCTTCCTCTTCACCCTCACGCAGCCCGGCGTTCCGCTCATCTACTACGGCGACGAGGTCGGCCTCGCCGGCGGCCGCGACCCCGACAACCGCCGCATGATGCCGCTCGACAGCGCGCTCACCGCCAACCACCGCGAGCTGCTCGGCCGGGTCCAGGCCATCGGCACCGCCCGCGCAGCCTCCGAGGCCCTCCGCCGCGGCGTCCGACGCACCCTCTACCGCTCGGGCGACCTCTACGTCTATGGCCTCGCCTCGGCGCCCGGAAAGGCCGCCATCGTGGCCATGAACAAGGGCGGCCAGCAGACCGTGCAGGTAGACCTTCCCGCCGAGTGGGCACTCACCGGCAGCCTCACCGATTCGCTCGGCGGTAGCCGCACCGCGACGGTCGCCTCGAACCGCATCTCGCTCACGCTGAACAGCTGGGAGTATGTCATCCTCGAGCCCTGAGGCTCCCGCGCGCTGACCACCCCCTCCACGCGATTTTCCAGCCTGTCTAGGCGCCCTGTCGATTGCGGGTTGCGGGTCGGCAATCGGGCCATAAGATGGGGGCTCTGCCGGCCTTACCGCCTGCGCAGTCGGGTCGTTGGGATGCGTTTGGAGGCAGGATGTCGGGTCGTTGGTTGGCAATCGGAGCGGTACTGGCAGCGCTTGGCGTCGCGATGGGCGCCTTTGGCGCCCACGCCCTCAAAGGCCACCTGACGCCCGAGCGGCTCGAAGTCTGGAAGACCGCCACCCACTACCACCTCCTCCACGCGGTCGCCGTCGCCTTTCTTGGCGCCACCATCGCCACCACGCTCCCCGGCGCAGAGACCTCGATCAAGCTCCTCACGGCCGGCCTCGTTGTCTTCTCCGGCACCCTCTATCTCCTCTGTCTGACCGGCGTTGGCTGGCTCGGCGCCATCACGCCGATTGGCGGCCTTCTCATGATCGCAGGCTGGCTCACGCTCGCCTGGGCCGCCTGGCAGCAGTCCCCGCGCGGCTGACCTCTCTCCTCTTTCTGCATCCAACCCCGACGAGCACATGGCCGGTACCAAGCGACAGCGCAGCGAAAACACGACCACCGTAGTGGCCGACAAGGTCGAGACCCCGCGCCTCTTCAAGGTCATCTTCTACAACGACGATTTCACTACCATGGAGTTCGTCATCGAGGTGCTGATGGAGCACTACCACCACCCCCTCCCGGTGGCCCGCCAGATAACCATGAAAGTTCACCGTGAAGGGAGCGGCGTTGCCGGCGTCTTCACCCGCGACATCGCCGAGTCCAAGGCGACCCGCACCCGCGAGGTGGCCCGCCGCTTCCGCTTCCCGCTCCGCGTCGAGGTCGAGGTCGAATAGTCGCCCCGCCGCCGCCCCCTCCCTCTCCTGTTCAGTACCATTCGCCCCGACACGGGGTACCCCCTCCTGGAGCCCGATGCTCTCAAAAGAACTGCAGAAAGCCATCTCCGAAGCCATCCACGAGGCGCAACTCCGCCGGCATGAGTTCGCCACCGTCGAGCACCTGCTCTTCGCCATGCTCGAGCTGGGCGATGTGCAGAGCACGATCGAGCAGAGCGGCGGCAAGGTCGGCGAGCTCCGGCGCAAGCTGCTTGCCTACTTCGAGAAGCTGGCGCCCTCGCTCCCGCCCGGCGTGCAGTTCACGACCGAGGCCTCTGAGGGCTTCAAGCGGGTCATCAGCCGCGCGCTCGCCCATGCACAGCGCATCGGCAAGGTGCCGCTGAGCGCGCCCCTGGTCGTCCTTGCCATCCTCTCGGAGAGCGACTGCTGGGCCCGCACCTACCTGGAGAGCTGCGGTGTGACCCTGCTCGAGCTCCGCAACTTCCTCTCGCATGGCGAGATCGAGGGGCCGCGCGGCAAGCGCCGCAAGCCGGGCGCCAGCGGTGGCGAGAACCCCTTCGGCGACGACGAGGACGAGAGCGCCTCGGACGACGACGACAGCGATGATGACGACGACGACAGCCCCCGTCGCGGACGCGGCGGCAAGATGCTCGCCATGTTCTGCGTCAACCTCAACAAGGCGGCGAAGGAGGGGCGCATCGATCCGCTCATCGGCCGCGCCGCCGAGATTGAGCGGCTCCTCACGGTGCTCTCACGCCGCCGCAAGAACAACCCGCTGCTCGTTGGAGAGCCTGGCGTCGGCAAGACCGCCATCGCCGAGGGGCTGGCCTACCGCATCGTGAACAACGAGGTCCCCGACTCGCTCAAGGGCTTCGAGGTCTTCTCCCTCGACGTGGGCGCGCTGGTCGCCGGAACCAAGTTCCGCGGCGAGTTCGAGGAGCGCATCAAGAACCTCCTCCGCGAGATGGAGAAGAAGCCCAAGGCCATCCTCTTCATCGATGAGATCCACACCATCGTCGGTGCCGGCTCCAGCCGCGAGTCGGGCCCCGACGCCAGCAACCTGATCAAGCCGGCGCTCGCCTCGGGCAAGCTCCGCTGCATCGGAAGCACCACCTTCAAGGAGTTCCGGACCATCTTTGAGCGGGACGGCGCCCTGTCGCGCCGCTTCCAGCGCATCGATGTCGAGGAGCCCTCGCTCGACGAGTGCATCCTCATCCTCAAGGGGCTGCAGAAGACCTACGAGAAGTTCCACGGCGTGACCTACACCGACGAGGCCATCGTCGAATCGGTCCACCTCTCGGCCAAGCGCATCCACGACAAGAAGCTGCCCGACAAGGCGGTCGACCTGCTCGACGAGGCCGGCGCCCGCGCCCGGCTCCTCAACCTCAAGAACGCCGTCATCGGCCGCAAGGAGATCGAGGCGGTCGTCGCCCGCATCGCCCGCGTGCCGGAGCCCGAGGTCACCATCTCGGACCGCGAGCGGCTCGCCAACCTCGAGAACGACCTCCGCGGCGTCGTCTTCGGACAAGACCCGGCCATCGCCGAGGTCGTTGCCGCCGTCCGGCTCGCCCGTGCCGGCATCGGCCACGCCGAGAAGCCGATGGGCAGCTTCATGTTCACCGGCCCCACGGGCGTCGGCAAGACCGAGGTGGCCCGCCAGCTCGCCAAGACGCTCGGCGTGGAGCTCATCCGCATCGACATGAGCGAGTACATGGAGCGCCACACCGTGAGCCGCCTCATCGGCGCCCCTCCCGGCTATGTGGGCCACGATGCCGGCGGCCTCCTCACCGAGGCCATCAACAAGAACCCCCACGCGGTGCTCCTGCTCGACGAGATCGAGAAGGCCCACCCCGATGTCTTCAACATCCTGCTGCAGGTCATGGACCACGGTAAGCTGACCGACAACCATGGCCGAGTTGCCAACTTCCGCGACATCCTGCTCATCATGACCAGCAACGTCGGTGCGCGTGAGCTCACCGAGGTCAAGATTGGCTTCGGCGGCGGCAAGACCTCGGCCAACGAGGGCAAGGCCTTCGAGCGTGCCTTCAGCCCCGAGTTCCGCAACCGGCTCGATGCCCGCATCCGCTTCGCGCCCCTCGAGCCCGCCATTATGGGCCGCGTGGTCGCCAAGTTCCTGGGCGAACTGCAACTCCAGCTTGTTGCCAAGAAGGTCACCCTCGAGGTCACCACGGCCGCTCAGGAATACCTGGGTGAGCTCGGCTACGACCGCTTCATGGGTGCCCGTCCGCTCGGTCGTGTCATCCGCGAGAAGATTCGCCTGCCGCTGAGCGAGCGCATCCTCTTCGGAGCGCTCGAGCATGGCGGCACGGCGGTGGTGGATCGCGACGGCGACACCTTCTCCTTCGCCTGCACGGGCAACACGGCACCCCTCGAGGTGGTCGCGCCGCTCGTGCTCGCGGTCGAGGAGCCGGCCAAGCCCCGCGCCAAGCGCAAGGTCAAGAGCGCACCGACGGAGTAGCCGCTAGGGCGTGACGGTCATCATGTCGAACTGGCACATCTCGTTGGTGCTCAGCCAGCCAAAGACGAGGTCCCGCGGCTCACCCCGCAT